>NCBI01000037.1 GCA_002255365.1 Chromatiales bacterium 21-64-14 | reverse complement strand
TGCCGGACCAGAAGCGCGCGCGGTTCATCACTCAGTACGGCCTGCCCGCCTATGATGCCGGCGTGCTCACCGCGAGCCGCGAACTGGCCGACTACTACGAGGCTACCGTGCAGGCCGCGGGCAGCGATCCCAAGCTCGCCGCCAATTGGGTGATGGGGGATCTGGCCGGTGCCTTGAACAAGGCCGGGCTGGAGATCACCGCCACGCCGGTCAGCGCGGCACGATTGGGCGCCATGCTGCGGCGCATCCTGGACCAGACCATCTCCGGCAAGATCGCCAAGCAGGTCTTCGAGGGCCTGTGGAACGGCGCCGGGGATGCCGATGAGATCATCGAGCAGAGCGGGCTGCGGCAGATCACCGATAGCTGGGCCATCGAACCGATCATTGACCAGGTGTTGGCGGCCAATCCCAAGCAACTGGAACAATACCGCGCGGGCAAGGACAAGCTGTTCGGCTTCTTCGTGGGACAGGTCATGAAGGCCTGCCAGGGCAAGGCCAACCCCGCGCAGCTCAACGAACTGCTCAAAAAGAAGCTCGACGGCTAGGACTCTGTCGGACTTAGGCGATCGTAGCGAGCAAGGTGGGAGAACGGTCCTAAGTCCGACAGACTCCGGGCGCGCGGTTTCCGTCCGTGCGCAGCGGTGGCCACGGCGATAGGCCGGTGCGAATTGCGCGCCCGTGCCGCCGATTCACGGCCGGTCTTTCAGTACCCCTGCGCCGCGCCGGTCCCCGGACCGACCTCCAGGGCGACTTCCTCGGTGAGCCCATCGCGCAGCCGGAACCCGCGCATCTCCAGCACGCCGCGCGTACCCAGGGAGATGATCAGGTGCAGCACGCCGGGGTGCCCGGTGGCGGCGAGTTCGGCGGCGCGTGGCGCGCCGTGCGGGGCGGGATGAGAGTGGTAGACGGCGAACACGCCCTCGTCCCGGGTGTCCGGGGCGTGCAGGGCGCCGGGGCGCGCGCGGCGCTGCGCCGGATAACAGCGGGTAGGTTGCCCGTCCCGGGAACCGATCAGACCCCAGGCGGCGTGGTCGGGGTGCCGCTGGGCCTGTTGCAGCAGCTGGTTGACCAGCGGGCGGGGCAGGGTGACCGGCGCCATCAGCCGCGCGTCCCGCATGCGGGGCAGTCGGGATCACGCGGCACGTCGAGGGTACGCCACTCCCCCACCGCCAAGTCCACCAGCAGCAGGCGGTTTTGCAGGGGCGCCTCCCGGTGCAGCAGCACCTGCAATGCCTCGGCCGCTTGCAGGCTGCCGATGACACCCACCAGGGGCGGGAACACGCCGCTCTCGCTGCAACGTTCCGTTTCCGTTCCGGCCTCCGGGTACAGGCAGCGGTAGCAGGGTCCGCCGCCGCGGTCCGCCCGGAACACCGCGACCTGACCTTCCATGCGGATGGCGGCGCCGGACACCAGCGCGACGGCGGCGCTCAGGCAGGCGGCGTTTACCTCGAACCGGGTCGCGAACTGGTCGCTGGCGTCCACCACCACCTGCGCCTGGCGGACCTGTTCGAGCAGGCCATCGCCGGTTAGGCGTTGGGGCAGGGAGGTGATTTCTACCAGCGGGTTGAGGGCCGCCAGGGCACTGTGTGCCGAGTCCACCTTGAGGTGCCCCACGTCCGTGGTGCGGTGCAGGATCTGGCGCTGCAGATTGGACAACTCCACCCGGTCCGGGTCCGCGATCACCAAGTGCCCCACGCCGGCGGCGGCCAAGTACAGAGCGGCCGGCGAGCCCAGCCCCCCGACGCCGATGATCAGGACCCGGGACGCACGGAGCCGTTCCTGTCCTTCGATCCCCACCTGGGGCAGGAGGATCTGGCGGCTGTACCGCAGTAGTTGATCATCATCCATCGCGGCAGGATCGCGGGGGCGGGTCTCTGCGCCACGCACGGGCGCGGTGCTCATTGGTGTTCCACGATCCTAACCCGGCGTGGGGCGGAATCAAGTCTCGCGGGGCCCGGTCGCGGGTACCCATATGGCGACCGTCACCCGGGGCTGTCCCGCCGCGTCCCAGTGATCCTCGACGTCCTGATAGCCGAGGGTGGCCAGCAGGCGGCAGACCGTGTCGCCCTGGTCGTAACCATGCTCCAACAGCAGGCCGCCGCCGGGCTCCAGGAAATCGCGGGCCTGGGCGGCGATGCGGCGGATCGCGTCCAGGCCGTCGGGGCCCGCGGCCAGTGCGGTGCCGGGCTCGAACGCCACGTCTCCCTGCGCCAAGTGCGGATCCCCGGTGGGTATGTACGGAGGGTTGCTCACCACCAGCCGGTAGCGTGCCCCGGGGGAGAGCGCAGCGCACCAGTCGCCGGTCCGATACTCGATATTGGCGATGCCCAGATGTAGGCCATTCGCGCGTGCGACGGCCAGCACCGTCGCGTCGCGTTCGGTGGCGACCAACCGGGCCCGGGGCCGTTCCCGGGCGATGGCCAGGGCGATGGCGCCGGTTCCAGTGCCCAGGTCCGCGACCAGGGTCGGGGTGTCAGCGGGGATCCGCTCCAGGGCCAGTTCCACCAGATCCTCGGTCTCCGGGCGCGGAATAAGGGTGTCGGGGGTGACCCGCAGGGGCAGGGACCAGAATTCCCGCGTCCCGGTGAGATAGGCCACCGGCTCCCCGGTCAGGCGGCGCGCCACCAGGGCCCGGAAACGTGCGGTTTGGCCGCGTGCGGGGCGCCGTTCAGGATAGGCCCACAGACGGCTGCGTGGGCACCCCAGAACATGAGCCAGCAGCACCTCGCTGTCCAGCCTTGCGGTGGAATGCGCCGGCGCGAGTTGTGCGCAGGCCGCGGCGAGCAGGCCGCCGATGGTGCTGGTGTCGGGAGTCCCGGGGGGATCCGCGTTGCTCATCGCGCCATGCGCCTGCACGGAGCCGCGGCGGTGGCGCCCCACGTCGTCATTCCCCCGTGGCCGCCAACAGGTCCGCCTGGTGTTCACTGATCAACGGGTCGATGATCGGGTCCAGATCCCCTTCCAAAACCCCTTCCAGCTTGTACAGGGTGAGATTGATGCGGTGGTCGGTGATCCGTCCCTGGGGATAGTTGTAGGTGCGGATCCGCTCGGAGCGGTCGCCGGTACCGACCAGCAGCCGGCGGGTCTGGGCCTGCTCCCGTGTCTGGCGCTCCTGTTCCGCGGCCAGCAGCTTGGCCTGCAACAGCGCAAGGGCACGTGCACGATTCTTGTGCTGGGAGCGTTCGTCTTGGCACTCCACCACGATCCCGGTGGGCAGGTGCGTGAGGCGCACCGCGGAATCGGTCTTGTTCACGTGTTGTCCGCCGGCCCCCGAGGCCCGGTAGGTATCCACCCGCAACTCCGCCGGATTGATCGCCACCGCCTCGATCTCCGCCACCTCCGGCAACACCGCCACGGTGCAGGCGGAGGTATGAATGCGCCCCTGGGATTCGGTCTCGGGTACCCGCTGCACCCGGTGCACGCCGGACTCGAACTTCAAGCGTGAATAGGCGCCCTGTCCCGCGACTCGCAGGATCACCTCCTTGTAGCCACCGTGTTCCCCGCCATGCTCATTGATGACCTCTACCTGCCAGCGCCGCTGCTCCGCGTAACGGGAATACATCCGCAGCAGGTTGCCGGCGAACAGGGCGGCCTCATCCCCGCCGGTGCCGGCGCGGATCTCCAGGAACAGGTTGCGTTCATCATGGGGATCCCGGGGTAGTAATAACCGCTTCAGGTCTTCTTCCAACCCGCCGCGCCGTGCCTCGGCGGACTCGCGTTCCTCGAGGGCCAGCGCGCGCACCTCCAGGTCGCGGTCCTTGAGCATCTCACGGGCCGCATCCAGTTCCTGCAGGACCCGCCGATAGTCGCGAAAGGTGCGGATCAACGGGGTGAGCTGGGAGTATTCCCGGGATAGGTCCCGGAAGCGATCCGAATCGGCCACGGTGTCCGCGTTGGAGAGCAGGGCCTCCAGCTCTTCATGACGTTCCACCAGGTGTTCGAGCTTGGCGTAGGTGGATTCCTTCATCGGATCAGGTGTCCGGGTCTTGCAGGTCGAACAGTTCCCGCGCGAGTTCGATCAACTCCGTGCGTCCTTCGCTGCCCGCTTGGCGCAGCCGGATGCTCGGGTGATGGAGCAGCTTGTTGGTAAGGGTATGCGCGAGCAGCTCCATGACCTCGTAGGGATCCTTTCCCAGGGACAGCTGATGACGGGCCTTGACCAACGCCAGCTCCCGGGCGTGCTCGAGTTTGCCGCGGCAGGCACGGATCGTGGCGACCGCGTCCAGCGAACGCAACCATTCCATGAACCGGGTGACTTGGTATTCGATGATCTCCTCCGCTTGTATCGCGGCCTCTTTGCGAGACTGGAGATTTTCCTGGATCACGTCCCTAAGATCGTCTATCGTGTACAGATATACATCCGGAAGTTCCCCCACTTCCGGCTCGATGTCCCGCGGCACCGCGATATCCACCATGAACATGGGACGGTGCTTGCGGACTTTCAGCGCCCGCTCCACGGTGCCCTTGCCGAGGACCGGAAGCGCGCTGGCGGTGGAGGCGAATACGATGTCCGCCTCCGCGATGTGGTTGGGGAGTTCGTGGAGCCCGATGCCGTAGCCGCGGAACTGCGCCGCCAAGCCATGGGCCCGCTCCGGACTGCGGTTGGCTACGATGAGACGCCCGATGTGATTCTCGTGCAGGTGTCGCGCCGCAAGTTCGATGGTCTCGCCGGCACCGATCATCATGGCGGTCCGCTGGGAGAGATCCCCGAAGATCTGTTTCGCGAGGCGGACCGCCGCAAACGCGACGGAGATCGGGCTCGCTCCGATGGCGGTGTCGGTGCGGATCTGTTTCGCCACCGAGAAGGTATGCTGGAACAGCTTGCCCAGCACGGGGCCCACGGTCCCGGCGCGGGCCGCTACCTGATAGGCGTCCTTCATTTGCCCCAAGATCTGGGGCTCCCCCAGAATCATGGAATCCAACCCGGCGGCCACCCGGATCACATGCCCTACCGCCGCGCGTCCGGGGTGGATATAAATGTAGGGCTCGATTTGCCCGCTGGGAAGCTTATGATAGCCACGCAGCCACTCCAGCACGGACGCGCCGTCCGGTCCCTCCAGCCCGCAATACACCTCGGTGCGGTTACAGGTGGAGAGGATGGCGGCCTCGGTGACCCCGGCCACGGAGCGCAGCTGGCGCAGGGCCTGATGGAGGACCTGCTCCTCGAAAACCACCCGTTCCCGGATGTCCACAGGAGCGGTACGGTAGTTGAGCCCCAAAGCGAGCAATGGCATGCCATCAAGTCAAACGGAAAGAAGTCCGAAATGTGGGGGGAGGAATTACCACATCTGTCGCGGAGACGCCATGTCCCAAGATAGCAGAACCGCGCGTAACGGCATAGAAATAGGATGGAGAGGGTGACGATGACGCAGCTTGGCAGATCAACCGGATGCCCGTCGCTGGATGGCGTGCGGGTCCGGACGCACCGGGGACGGGCGGCACTCGCCGTTTTTGGTGCCCTGGCCCTGGCGGGATGCGCCGGGTTGCCCGGGCTCCACCGTGCAGCGGCTCCCACCGCCGCGCCCGCCGCGGCTACACCACCACCGCGCGTCCTGCCGCCCGCCCCCCTCACCGGGCCGCTGCTCTACCACCTGTTGGCTGGCGATATCGCGGCCCAGCGCGGCCGGGCGGACGTGGCGGCAACGCAGTACCTGGACGCCGCCATGGAGACGAAAGATCCGCGGGTCGCCGAGACGGCCGCCCGGATTGCGGGTTTCGCGCACCGGGATGCGGTCGGACTCAAGGCGACGGAGCGCTGGCTCGCCCTGGAGCCGGACAACCTGACGGCCCGGGAGGTGGCGGCGGTGCTGGCGTTGCGTGCCGGCCAGGAACAGGAGGCGTTGGCGCAACTGGACCGGCTCGTCGCGGCCCCCGGCGCTGCGGGGCAACTGGCGTTCGCTCGCGCCGTGGGGGCGCTGGCCGGAGAACCCGACAAGGCACCCGCGATCCGGGTCCTCAAGGCACTGGTGGCGCGTCATCCCGATAACGCGCAGGCGCATTTGGCACTGGGCCGGGTCGCATTCCTGGCCCGTCAATTGGATCTTGCCGGCGCCGAGGCGGACCGCGCACTCGTGCTGCGCAAGGACTGGCCCCAGGCGGCGCTGCTGCGTGCCGAGGTCCGGATCCGCCAGGGAGACACGGATGCAGCGTTCAAGGATTTGGACCATACCGTTGACGTACACCCCGACGACCGGGGTCTGCGCCTTGCGTATGCGCGCCTGTTGTTGCAGGCGGGCCGTCTGCCAGCGGCTACCCGGCAGTTCCGCGTGTTACTCCGCCAGCATCCGGACGATGGCGATGTACTCTATGCCTTGGGGCTGCTCTCGGTGGATGCCGGCCATCTCGACGATGCCCACCGATATATGGAGCGGCTGCTCAAGCTCGGTCAGCGGGCCAACGAGGCCCATTATTACCTGGGCCGCATCGCGGAGTCCCAGAAAGACTACCAGGCGGCGGTAACGGAATATGCCCAGGTGGACCACGGTGAACTGCGGTTCGAGGCCCAGATCCGAATTGCGCAGATCCTGGCGCTGGGGGGCGATGTTCCTGCTGCCCGGCAGCGGCTCGACGATTTGCGCCAACAGTATCCAACCGCTGCGCTGCGCGTGTACCTGGCGGAGGCGCAGATCCTGCGGGAGGTCAAGCGTTATCAGGATGCCATGGCGGTATACAACCACGCCCTCGGCGAATATCCGGACAACAGCGACCTGCTCTATGGCCGGGCGCTGATCGCGGAACACCTCGGTCAGCTGGGCCGTGCGGAGCGGGACCTGACTCTCATCATCGAGCGGGATCCAGCCAACGCCCAAGCCCTCAACGCCCTTGGCTATACCCTGGCGGACCGTACCACCCGCTATCAGGAGGCGCTGGGCTATATCCAGAAGGCCCTCCAACTCAGTCCCGACGACCCGGCGATCCTCGACAGCATGGGATGGGTACAGTACCGCCTGAAGCATTACCCCCAGGCCTTGAGTTACCTGCGGCGCGCCCTGAATGCGAGCGGTGATGCGGAGATCGCGGCGCATCTTGGCGAGGTGCTGTGGGTCAGTGGCGATCATGCCGCGGCGGGCAAGGTCTGGAAGGGTGCCCTGAAGGATCATCCCGACAACGAGGCCCTTCAGAACGTGATGAAGCGCTTTGCTCCGTGAAGCGGTGTGCGTGGCTGATTCTGTGCGTGGGCCTGGGGGCCTGCGCCACCGCACCACCGCCGCTGCGGGGACCCGCACCGGCGCCGGCCACGCATATCACCGCGGTGCAGGCGCTGGTGGATTGGTCGCTGGCCGGGCGCATCGGGATCCAGGCCGGGGATCACGCGTGGACCGCCAGTCTGCGTTGGCGCGAGCAGGGCGCTGCCTATCGGATCCGGTTCGTGGGCCCCCTCGGCCAGGGTTCGGCGCTGTTACGCGGCGGCCCCGGCGGTGTGGAGTTGTCCACTTCCCGTGGGGAGCATTACCAGGCCGCGGACGCCGCGACCCTGTTGGCTGATCACCTGGGCTGGCATTTGCCGGTCCAGGCCCTGGGTTACTGGGTACGTGGCGTTCCGCAACCCGGGCCGGACTACCGCCTGCGGCTCGGTTCCGATGGGCGCATCGCCGGCTTCCGCCAGTCGGGTTGGGACGTGGATGTCGCGGCTTACCGGCGGGTGGCCGGGATCGAACTCCCGACCCGGCTGCGGGCCTACAACGGACGCCTGCAGGTGCGCCTGGCGGTGGAGCAGTGGACGATTCCCGCGGCGGCCATGGTGCGTTGAACGCCGCGGCGGATCTTCAGCGGCTCAGGTAGTCCGCCGCGATGCCTATGAAGACCGTCATCCCCAGCCAGTGATTGTTGAGAAATGCCCGGAAGCATGCTTCCGGGTCGCGGCGACGAATCAGATACTGGTGATACACGGCGAGACCGGCGGCGACCGCGACGCTGGCGTAGTACCAGGCGCCGAGGGAGGCCTGCTGGCCCACCAGCACCAGGTCCACGATCAGCAGCAGCTGCAGCAGACCGACCATCGCCCGGTCCGCCTCCCCGAACAGGATCGCGGTGGATTTCACACCGATCTTGAGATCGTCCTCCCGGTCCACCATGGCATACAGGGTGTCGTAGATCGTGGACCACAGCACGTTGCCCAGGAACAGCAGCCAAGTGATCCGGGGCAGGCCGCCGGTCTGCGCGGCGAACGCCATGGGGATTGCCCAGCCGAACGTCGCCCCCAGATAGATCTGGGGCAGATAGGTATAACGCTTCATGAACGGGTAGGTGACCGCCAGCACGATTCCCACCAGGGAGAGCAGGATGGTCAGGCGATTGGTGAACAGCACCAGGGTAAACCCGGTGACGCACAACACGGCGAACAGGGCCATGGCTTCGCCCACGGATACCCGCCCGGCGGCCAGTGGCCGGTCCCGGGTGCGGCGTACATGGGGATCGTATTCCAGGTCCGCGAAGTCATTGATGATGCACCCGGCGGCGCGCATGACCACGACCCCCAGGACAAAGATCACCACCAGATGAGGTTGCGGATGGCCGGTGCCGGCAATCCATAAAGCCCACAGAGTCGGCCACAGCAGCAGCAGGATGCCGATCGGGCGGTGGAAACGCATCAGCCGCAGATATTGGACCAAGCGCTCCAGCAGGAATGCGGTGTCCAGTTTAGTGCGCATGATGATTCCCATTGCGCCCGCTCAGGGTTCGGGACAGTGGCTCCACCGGCGCCGGCAGGAGGGTCCCGTGCAGGAAGACCTCGGTTACCAGTAGCGCCTTGCCGCCGATCCGGTAGCGCGACCGGCGCCCCCACAACGCGGGCGCCCCGGGCGCCGTCCCGCCGAGGACGTGCTTGAACAGGCGGTGGGGTGGATTGATGCGGGCGAGTTCCACGGAGTCGCGGCGCAGGCTGGGATCCGCGAACAGGACCGCGCCGAGGGGTGTGTTTCCCAACTGGGTCAAACGCCGCGGCCCGCCGTGCAGGGCGCGGGCCGGGATCACCGTGCGGCCAAATACCCACGGGGTGCCGTTGCACAGGAGCTGCACTTGGCGCACAAAGGCGCGCCGCCCCGGGCCGAGGCCCAGGGCACGCGCCTCATCCACCAGTACCGGCGCCCATCCCTGGGTCAGTACCCGCACCGCGAAACCGGTTCCGCACACGCGCTCCAGACGGTGGGTCAGTGAGGAGGTGGGCAGCAGCCATTCCCGCAGTCCCTGGGGAAGGTGGGCGCGCAGCGGCCCTGCCGGCGTGCGCCAGACGGGTTCGTCGGGGAGTTTCAAGTCACTGGTTCCTGATTCCCGGGTCTCAGGGTGGGGGGCCCCGCCGGCCAGGCTCCATGCACCGCCCCCGGCGCGCAAGCGCGATGCATCCGGCGCATAGCGACCGCGCGGGGAACCGGAGCGGCGCGGCGGCGGACGCAGAGTATACCGCATGGGGGTAGCGCTGATGCGGCACCGCTGCCCCGGGGCAGCGCGGTGTATCGCCCGCTCCGCCATTCACACCTCCCCATACTGGACCCCCTCGCGTAACCAGCGGCGGATCAGTGGGATGGCGTGCTTGGGGCAGCGCTCCAGGAGCAGGGCCGCTGCCTGTTCGACTGCCGGTAGCAGGTCCCGGTCGCGCATCAGGTCGGCGATGTGAAACTGGAGCATACCGGTCTGGCGGGTTCCCAGGACCTCGCCGGGGCCGCGCAACTCCAAGTCGCGACGCGCGATCTCAAAGCCGTCGTGGGTCTCGCGCAAGGCGGCCAAGCGTTGGCGTGCGGTCTCTGACAAGGTCCCGTGATACAGGAGTACGCAGCTGCTGTCCTGGCTGCCCCGGCCCACCCGTCCGCGCAGTTGGTGCAGTTGCGACAGGCCCAGGCGTTCAGCGTTCTCGACGATCATGAGGCTGGCGTTGGGCACGTCGACCCCCACCTCGATCACCGTGGTGGCCACCAGCAGGTCCACCGCGCCGGCCTTGAACCCTGCCATGACCTGTTCTTTTTCCCGGTCCTTCATCCGTCCATGGACCAGGGCGATGCGCAGCTCCGGCAGCTGCTCGCCCAGGGTGGCGGCGGTGTCGGCCGCGGCCTGGGCCTGGAGTACCTCTGACTCCTCGATCAGGGTGCAGACCCAATAGGCTTGGCGGCCGGCGCTACAGGCATTGCGTGCCCGTTGGACCACCTCGTCCCGGCGCGCGTCCGGGATCACCACAGTGCGCACCGGCGTGCGTCCCGGCGGCAGCTCGTCGATGACGGAGTGGTCCAGATCGGCGTAGGCGGTCATGGCCAGGGTGCGCGGAATCGGGGTAGCAGTCATGATCAACTGGTGGGGGCACAGTCCGTCCCGGCGTCCCTTCTCCCGCAACGCGAGACGCTGGTGCACCCCGAAGCGGTGTTGCTCGTCAATCACCACCAGCCCCAGGCGCGGGAAGTGCACCGGGTCCTGAAACAGGGCATGGGTGCCCACCACCACTGCCGCGTGCCCGGCACGGATGGTTTCCAGGTGCGCGGCGCGGGCGCGGCTGGTCTGGCGCCCCATCAGCGCGGTCACCGTTACCCCCAGGGGCTCCAACCACGTATGGAAGTTGCGATAGTGCTGTCCCGCCAGCAGCTCGGTGGGCGCCATCACTGCCGCCTGCCAGCCCGACTCTACCGCCTGCAGGCAGGCGAGGGCGGCCACCACGGTCTTGCCGCAGCCCACGTCTCCCTGGACCAGCCGCAGCATCGGCGCGCCTTGCGCCAAATCTTCCAGGACCTGCGCCAGCACCCGTTCCTGGGCGCCGGTGAGGACAAAGGGCAGACGCTCGCGCAGGGCGCGTCCGAGTCTGCCCGCCGCGGCGAGGGCGGGCGCCGGCTGACGGCGTACGTCCTCGCGCAGGCGGCGCAGGCTGAGGTGATGAGCCAACAGTTCCTCGAAGGACAGCCGCCGCTGGGCCGGGTGTAGTCCTGCCTCAAGGGTTGCGCGCGGAGCCTCCGGTGGCGGCCGGTGGACATAGCGGACCGCCGCCGGCAGAGACGGCAGTTTGAACTGGCGCAGTACCTCCGTCGGCAACCATTCCACCAGCGCCGCGGCGCTGCCGGCCATGTGATCCAGGGCCTGATCGGTGAGGTCGCGCAGCCGGATCTGGTGCAGTCCCTCAGTGGTGGGATACACCGGAGTCAGGTGATCCTGCGCCGGGTCCGGGGTGTCCGCGCCGAGCACGTGGTACTCCGGGTGCACCATCTCCAACGTGACCGCGCCGGAGCGCACCTCGCCGTAGCAGCGCACCCGCCGGCCTCGTTCCAGTGCCGCCTGCTGTTGGGCGTTGAAGTGAAAGAAGCGCAGGGTCAGGGCGCCGGTGCCGTCGCTGAGGCGGCACAGCAGCATCCGCCGGCGCCCCCGGGCGAGCTCGGTGAGCACCACCTCGCCGTCCACCACGGCTGAGTCGCCGGGCCGTAGGCCGCCGATGGGCGCCACCCGGGTGCGGTCCTGGTAGCGCAGCGGGAGATGAAACAGCAGGTCCTGCACCGTGTGGATGCCGAGCCGCGCCAGGCGTTCTGCTACCCGTGGCCCGACGCCGCGCAGGGCGGTGACCGGTGTCCCATCAAGGCCCGGCGCGGTGTCGGGTGGGTTCCGATGGCCGGGGTGCAGGGCATTGCGTTCCACGGCGGGCAGGAGCGGCCGCGGTTAGCGGTCGAGTTCCAGCACCGCGTCCATTTCCACGGCGGCGCCCCGGGGCAGCGCAGCGACGCCGACCGCCGCCCGCGCCGGAAACGGTTCCCGGAAATATTCGCTCATCATCTGGTTGACCGCCGGGAAGTGGGACAGGTCGGTCAGGTAGACGTTGAGTTTGGCCACGTCCTGCAGGGTCGCGCCGGCGGCCTCGGCCACTGCCTTCAGGTTGTCCAGTACACGGCGGATCTGCGCCTCCACATCCCCGGCCTCCAGCTCCATGGTCTCCGGCACCAGTGCGATCTGCCCCGACAGGTAGATGGTGGAGCCGCACTTTACCGCCTGCGAGTAGGGCCCGATCGCCCGCGGCGCCCGGTCGGTGTGGATAATCTCTCGTGTCATGGATGTCTGCTCCTGTTCTGCTTGCAGGTTGTGCGGGCCGGCGCCGGTCGGGTTCGGCGGGGTGCCGTGGCTCAGCCGCGGGTGCGCACGATGCGCATCACCGAGTCCATGGCACGGATACGGCGCATGATGCGTGCCAGATGGCGGCGGTCGCGCACATCGATCACCAGGGTCATCATGCTGGTCATGCCGTCGCGTTCCTCCAGTCTTACGTTCTCGATATTCGAGCCCATCTCCGCGACCACGGCGGCGATGGTGGCCAGCACGCCGCGTTGGTTGGCCACGTCCACCCGCACCTCCACCGGGAACTCCCCTTCCGTGGCCCGCTCCCATTCCACATCGATCCACTTTTCGGGGCGTTTGCGGAACTCCGCCACGTTCTTGCAAGTTCCGGTATGGACCACGATGCCGCGTCCGGCGCTCAGGAAGCCGAGGATCGAGTCTCCAGGGATCGGATGACAGCACTTCGGGAAGGTGATCACCATACCCTCCGAGCCCTTGATGGCCAGGGGGTGGGGGTGCGCTTCCGGTACGCTGCCCACCGCGTCCCCCGGGGTCAGGCGGCGCGCCACCAGGGAGGAGATCCGGTTACCGAGCCCGATGTCTGCCAGCAGGTCGTCCAGGGTCTTCAGGTTGAACTCTGCCAGCAGTGCCTGTAGTGCCGCCTCCGGGAGGTCGTCGACCGACATCTGGAAACCGGCCAGTGCCCAATCCAGCAGCCGGCGGCCCAACTGCACCGCCTCCTGGTGCTGGAGGTTCTTTAGATAATTACGGATGTTGGAACGTGCCTTGCCGGTGGTCACGAAATTGAGCCACGCGGGGTTCGGCCGCGCCCCGGGGGCGGTGATGATTTCCACAGTCTGGCCGTTGGACAGCTGCGTGCGCAGTGGTGCGAGGCGCCGGTCGATCTTTACCGCCACACAGCGCTTGCCCACGTCGGTATGCACCGCGTAGGCGAAGTCCACCGCTGTAGCATTGCGCGGCAGCTTCAGGATTTCCCCCTTGGGCGTGAACACATAGACCTCGTCCGGGAACAGATCGATCTTCACGTGTTCCAGGAATTCCAGAGAATTCCCCGCGTTCTTCTGGAGTTCCAGCACGCCGTGCAGCCACTCCCGAGCGCGCATCTGCGGGGTGCCCCGTTGGTCGCCGGTCTTGTACAGCCAGTGGGCGGCGATCCCGGATTCAGCGGCTTTGTCCATGTCTTCGGTGCGGATCTGAATCTCGATGGGCACGCCGTAGGGTCCGAACAGCACCGTGTGCAGGGACTGGTAGCCGTTGGACTTCGGTATCGCGATGTAGTCCTTGAAACGCCCCGGCACCGGTTTGTACAGATTGTGCATCGTCCCCAGCGCCCGGTAACAGGTGTCGACCGTATCGACGATGATCCGAAACGCGTAGACGTCAAATACCTCGTTGAAGGGCAGTGCTTTGTTGCGCATCTTTTGGTAGATGCTGTAGAGGTGTTTCTCGCGCCCTGCCACGCGGCCGGGGAGGTCCTCCTGGCGTATGCGGCGTTTGATGGCGGTTTCGATCTTGCGCAAGACCTCTTTGCGGTTGCCGCGTGCCTTGCGCACCGCCTCGCTGAGGATCCGGTGGCGCACGGGATAGAGCGCGGCAAAACCCAGGTTCTCCAACTCGACGCGCAGGGTATTCATCCCCAGGCGGTTGGCGATGGGGGCGTAGATATCCAGGGTCTCCCGGGCGATGGCGCGGCGCCGGTCGGGGTTCAACGCCCACAAGGTACGCATGTTGTGCAGCCGGTCGGCGAGCTTGATGAGAATGACCCGAATGTCTTTGACCATGGCCAGGAGCATCTTGCGGAAGTTCTCCGCCTGGGCCTCGGCCTGAGACTGGAACTCGATCTGGGCCAGCTTGCTGACGCCATCCACCAGTTCCGCTACTTCCTCGCCGAATTCCCGGGCGAGTTGTCCCTTCAGAGTCTGGGTGTCCTCGATGACGTCGTGCAATACGGCCGCCATGACGCTCTGGTGGTCCATGCGCATCTCGGCCAGGATCTTGGCCACTGCGAGGGGGTGAAAGATGTAGGGTTCACCGCTGCGCCGCTTCTGGCCTTCGTGGGCCTCGGCGCCGAATAGGTACGCGGTGTAGACGTCCTTGACCTGATCCGGCTCCAGATAGCCGTCCAGGATGTCGCACAGATCGCTGATCAGAAACCGCGGCGTTGCATCGACCGGGGGGTCGGCTTGGGAGTTGGCCAGGGTAGGAGACTTGGACATCGCGCAGGGTCCGGAGTCAGGGCGCCCCCGGGCGCCGACCGGGGGCGTGATCGGGTCTGGTCGACCCATCATAGGCCAACTGTCCAGGCCCCGGAAGCGGCGTTACTCGGGACCGCGGAGCAGGTGCTGGAGAGGGTGGCGCGATCCGCGCCTCCGGGATCAGAGGTCGTCTGGTCCGGCGTCACTCGCAGGCGGACTTGCGCCGCTAGCGGCTTCGGGGTCGGCAGGCAGGACATCCCCGGCGGCGTCCGCCGGGATGGCATCCTCCTCGTCCACCGTGGCGGTAAGGGGTGCCTCGAGCGCGTCTGCCTGCTGAAGCAGTTCCGCAAGTTCGTCTTCAGGCGTTTCGACGGGGATCTTGCCGACTTCGTCCACGTTGGCAGCAGTGATCTCGCCAGCGGCGATCTCTCGCAGCGCAACCACCGTAGGCTTGTCGTTCTCCCACTCCACCAGGGCGTCGGCGCCGCGCGCGAGCTGGCGCGCGCGTTTGGTGCTCACCAGCACCAGTTGGAAGCGGTTGTCGACCTTGTCGAGACAGTCTTCTACGGTGACGCGGGCCATATGCCTGCTCCTGATAGATCCAGCCCCCGAAAGGGACTCGAGACTATAGCGAAAAAACACCTGTTACGCCAGTAGCTCCCGGATCAGCGCGTCCCAGCGCGGGGCTTGGTGCGCGTGGCCCAGACGGTGGGCGCGAAAGATGGACTGCAGGTCCTGGAGCGCGCGCTGGAACTCGTCGTTGATGACCAGATAATCGTATTCGCTGTGGTGCGACATCTCGCGTACCGCGTCGCGCATCCGTCGCTGGATCACCACGTCGCTGTCCTGGCGCCGGGCGCGCAGCCGCTGTTCCAGGGTCTGCCGGGAAGGCGGTAGGATGAAGACGCCTACGGTGTCCGGTAAGGTGGCGCGCACCTGTCGCGCGCCCTGCCAGTCGATTTCCAGGATCACGTCAGTCCCGCGGTCGAGCTGCGCGAGGACATGGTCCCGGGAGGTGCCGTAGCGATGGTCGAACACCGTGGCATGCTCCAGGAATTGGCCCCCAGCCTCCATGGCCGCGAAGGTCTCCGGATCCACGAAGTGATAGTGTACCCCGTCCTGTTCCCCCGGGCGCGGCGCACGCGTGGTGTGGGATATCGACACTGCCAGTTCCGGGCCGGCGTCCGTGAGGGCCTTGAGCAGACTGGTCTTGCCGGCGCCCGACGGCGCCGAGACGATGTAGAGGGTGCCGCGCGCCGGTGCGGCGTGGGGATGGTGAGGATTCACTACGTCTGTTTCCGTCGAAGGAGTCGGCATCGAGGGCCACGGCCATGTTCCGCCACCCGCCGGTGCGTTGTGCCAGCCCTGCCGTACGTTGCCATCTTATTCGATATTCTGAATCTGTTCCCGCATCTGTTCGATCAGGACCTTCATCTCTACGCTCGCCCGGGTGACCTCCCCGTCCACCGACTTGGACGCCAGGGTATTGGCCTCCCGGTTCAACTCCTGCATCAGGAAGTCCAGCCGCCGGCCCACCGCCTCATCCTGTGCCAACACCCGCCGGACCTCGCCCAAGTGCATGGCAAGCCGGTCCAGTTCCTCGTCCACATCCATGCGCTGGCCCACTAGGGCCACTTCCTGTTCCAGCCGGCCGGCATCCACGCCCACATCCAGTTCCGCCAGACGTTTGTGCAGCCGTTGCCGGTAGCCCTCCAGTACTGCGGGCAGGTTCTGGCGTACCACCGGCAGAAATGCCTCCAAGGCGTCGCAACGTTGAAGGACGACGTCGCGCAGCTGGGCCCCTTCCCGCGCGCGTGATTTCACCAGATCCTCCAGGGTTTCCTGCAGCAATGCCAGGGCATGCGCATGGAGCGGTTCCAAGTCCGGACGCGTTACCTGCAATACCCCGGGCCAGCGCAGGATGTCCAGGGAGTTCACCGCCGCCGAGTTGAACAGCAGTCCATCCACCTCGCGACTGATCTGCACCAGGCGTGCCGCCAGTTCGTGGTCCACGGACAGTGCCGGGCGCATCTCCGGGGCCGGTTCGAAGCGCAGGGTCGCATCCAATTTGCCCCGTCGCAAGGCGCTTTTCACCGCATCCCGAGCTTGGTTCTCCAGCCCACGGAATTCGTCGGGGATGCGCAGGGACATTTCCAGGTAGCGGTGGTTCACGCTGCGTAACTCCCAGGCCAGCAGCCCGGCTTTTTCCTGCCGTTCACACCGCGCGTACGCCGTCATACTGCAGATCATGCGGGCCTCTTATCGGGAACCGCGGGCATACCGGCCCGTGAGCGGCCAATGGTAAGCTTTCTCCCCGGCGCAGGGAAATGGCGCGGAACGTGCCGGATCGTGAACGCCGCGGGGCTGCACGAGCGCGGGAGTATGCGGGCGGCAAGCGCCCGCGGAACAGCCGGTGACCGCATGACGGACTATGACATCGCCCATGTAAGCTTGCGCGGGGATCGGGGCCAGAATCAGGACCGGCTGGGATGGCGGGTCCGCGATCAGAATCTGCTGATGGTGCTGGCGGACGGCATGGGTGGTCACCCCCGGGGGGAACTGGCGGCGGCGGCGGCGGTGCAGTGCGTGATGCGGATGTTCCAGGACGCGGCGCCGTCGCGCGCGGGCTCCGCAGGGTTCTTGCACGATGCCCTGCTTGAGGCCCACTCCGAGGTGGTGGCGCAGGGCCGCGCCGTGTCCCCGCCGGTGGCGCCGCATACCACATGCATCGCGGCGCGCGTCGCGCGCGGCGGGGTGGACTGGGCCTACGTGGGCGACAGCCGCCTTTATCTGCTGCGCAACGACGGCACGTGGTTGCGCACCCGGGACCACAACGCCGCCGAGGAACTCTACCAGCTCGGCTCCATCAGTGCTGAGGAACGGCGCCATCACCCACTGCGCCACCAAGTGACCCGCGCCCTGGGCGGGGACCAGACGCCCACGCCGGAATCGGGTTCAGGCCCCGGCCTGGCGCCCGGCGACTTGCTACTGCTGTGCTCCGATGGCCTGCTCGCATTGCCGGAATCCCGGATCCTGGCGGGTCTGCGAGACACCGCGCCGCTCGGGGGAATCCTGCCGGCTCTGGGCGCGGAGGCGGTGCGCGCGGCGCATCCCCACAGCGACAACGTGAGTGTCCTGGCGCTGCGGTGGCGGTAGGGATAGGGCGGCCCCGCCCCTGCGCTGGCTGGGGTATACTGTGCGCCCGTTTGACTGGCCCGCCGAGGAGAATCCATGCGCCCGAGTGGTCGAGCCACCGACGAACTGCGCGCCGTGCGCCTTACCCGCCATTACACCCGGCATGCGGAAGGTTCGGTGCTGGTGGAATTTGGCGATACCCGGGTGCTGTGCACCGCCAGTGTGGCGGAGCGGGTGCCGCCGTTCCTGCGTGGCCGGGGCAAGGGCTGGGTAACCGCGGAGTACGGGATGTTGCCCCGGGCCACCGGCGAGCGCACGGCGCGGGAAGCGGCGCGCGGTCGCCAGGGTGGTCGTACCCAGGAGATCCAGCGGCTCATCGGGCGCGCACTGCGGGCGGTGGTGGACTTGGAGGCCCTCGGGGAGCGCAGCATCACCCTGGATTGCGACGTGATCCAGGCGGACGGCGGGACCCGGACCGCCGCCATCACCGGCGCCTATGTAGCGCTGGTGGATGCCGCCGAACATCTGGTCCGCGCCGGACGCCTCACCCGCAGTCCGATCCACGGGATGGTGGCATCCGTGTCGGTGGGTATCCATCAGGGGCTCCCGGTACTGGACCTGGATTATGCCGAGGATTGCCAGGCGGAGACCGACATGAACGTGGTGATGAACGACGCTGGGGCCTTCGTGGAGATCCAGGGCACCGCCGAGGGTCACGCCTTCCGCATGGAGGAGCTGCTGGCGATGTTGGAACTTGCCCGCACCGGTACCCGGAGCGTGCTGGAGCGCCAGCGGGAAGCGCTGGCACAGGGCTAAGCCCCCCGGCCCGCGTCCCATGTCCACCCTGATTCTCGCCAGCAACAATCCCGGCAAGGTTCGGGAATTCAACGAGCTCTTGTCCGGACGTGCGCTGACCGTTGTGCCCCAATCCGAGTTCGGGGTACCGGAAGCGGAGGAGACCGGTCTTAGCTTCGTCGAGAACGCGATCCTCAAGGCACGCCACGCGGCGCGCCACACCGGTTTGGCGGCCATCGCCGACGACTCGGGGCTGGAGGTGGATGCCCTGGGCGGTGCCCCGGGGATCTATTCGGCGCGCTATGCCGGGGCCCGCGCCGGGGACCGTGAGAACCTGGACAAACTGCTGATGGACTTGGCAGAGGTGGCCGAACCGCGCCGCAGCGCGCGGTTCCAATGCCTGATGGTGTATCTACGCTGCGCAGATGATCCGACGCCGCTGATCTGTCAGGGGACCTGGGAGGGAAGCATCCTGACGGCCCCTGTGGGGGACAACGGTTTTGGCTATGACCCGGTGTTCTGGGTCCCCGACCGGGGTTGCTCCGCCGCCCAGTTGCCGGCGGAGGTGAAGAACCGGATGAGCCATCGCGGCCAGGCCCTGCGCCAGTTGGTGCGCGCCCTCGACCTCGGGTCGCGGGCGGTCAACGCCCCTAGCGAATAGGCGGTCTACGATGGAACTTTCCCTGGATCCCCAGCGCTTCGCCGCGTTTCGGCGTGCCTGCACGCGCGGCCTGCCGGGGGCGTGCATCCGGGTTGGGAGCCGATGGTCACGGATCTGGACGATCGGAAACCTTGGATCCCGGATCCTCGTAGCACTCTGGCTGGCACTGGCGGGCGCATCGGCCCAGGCCGCGGATCCCGCGGCGGCGGATCTGCCGGCGATCCGCAGCGGCGCCCACCACGACAACACCGGTGCCGAGTTGCTGCTCGGCCTGGGGTATCTCGAAGGCCGCTACGGACTCACCCGTAACCCAGTCCGTGCGGTCTATTGGTTACGGCGGGCGGCCCGCGATGGGCATCCCTACGCGCAGTTGGAGCTGGGCAAGCTCTATGCTCAGGGTGAAGGGGTGGCCCGCGATCCGGCCCACGCGGTCTACTGGTGGCGGCGCAGCGCCCGGAGCGGCAACCGTGAGGCCCAACGGCGGCTTGGTGAGGCCCTGTTGAAGGGGTACGGGGTGAGCCGGGATCCCAAGGAGGCCGCGCAGTGGTTGACCCGCGCCGCGGAACAGGGGGATCGGGACGCCCAGTATGAGATCGGGAAGATGTACCGGGACGGCTACGGAGTGCCCGAGAACCTGGAGCGGGGGAGCACTTGGCTGAGTCGGGCCGCGGCTCAGGGACAGTCCGACGCGGTGAAACTCCTGCACCTCATGGAGGAGCTGGGCCAGGACAGCAGCCTGACCTTCCAGCAGTCCGCCGAGGTATTGACCCGTCACGCAAAGGCTGGGGATCCCGCCGCCCAGTATGAACTCGGACTGCGTTACGAGAGCGGCGCGTGGGACGTGCCCAGGAATGCCGACAAGGCCCTGTACTGGCTGCGGGCGTCTGCGCGCAACGGGAACCGCCACGCCATGACCGCTCTGGCCCACATCTACGACCGGGGGCTACTCGGTGTGAAGGCCGACCCGCGCTTAGCGGCGTACTGGCGCGCCCAGGCCGGTGCCGCCCCGCGCTGACGTACGACCCCTCGCCCTCACCGCGCTGGTACACTCGGGGGAGTTTCCTAATCCGAGCCTGCGCACCCGATGCCGCGACCCGCGCTCCCACCCCTGGCGCTCTACGTGCACCTGCCCTGGTGCGTGCGCAAGTGCCCTTATTGTGACTTCAACTCGCACGAAGTTCGGGGCGCGCTCCCGGAGGCCGCCTACGTGGACGCCCTGTTGGCGGATTTGGACCAGGAGGCGGCGGCAGTGGCGGGCCGATCACTGGTCAGCGTGTTCATCGGCGGCGGTACGCCGAGCCTGTTTTCCGCCGCCGCGGTGAACCGGCTGCTGGAAGGCGTGGTGGCACGCCTGCCCGGTGCCGGTGAAATCGAGGTCACCCTGGAGGCGAACCCGGGAACCGTGGAACACGGACGCTTTGCGGAGCTGCGGGCGGCCGGTGTGAACCGTCTGTCGATCGGGGTCCAGAGCTTTCAGTCCCGGCTCTTGCCGGCGCTGGGCCGTATCCACGGGCGCGCCGAGGCCCTCGCCGCCGTGGAGGAGGCCCACCGCGCTGGCTTCGACAATTTCAACCTGGATCTTATGTACGGGTTGCCGGGCCAGCGACTCGAAGAGGCCCAGGACGACGTGCGCACCGCTTGCGCCCTGTCTCCCACCCATATTTCCCTGTACCAGCTTACGCTGGAGCCCAACACCCGCTTTCATCGATATCCGCCAGCGTTACCCGGAGACGACTCCGTGTGGACGATGCAACGGTCCGGTCAGATGCAACTGGCGGAGGCCGGCTTCCCGCAGTACGAGGTTTCCGCCTACGCCCGACCGGGACGGCGCTGCCGTCACAACGTCAATTACTGGGAGTTCGGGGACTATATCGGGATCGGGGCCGGCGCCCACGGCAAGCGCACGGAGCTGCCGGACTGGACCGTGAACCGGCGCTGGAAGCCGCGTCAGCCCCGCGACTACTTATCCCGGGCCGCGGACGGCGAGCCCTTGGCGGAGGAACGGCGTTTGGATTCCGGCGACCTGATTCTGGAGTTCATGATGAATGCCCTGCGCCTGACCGGGGGATTCCCGGCGGCCTTGTTCGAGGCCCGCACCGGCCTGCCGTTTGCGGCGGTGGCGGGGCCCTTGGCGGGGGCCGCCGCGGCCGGGTTGGTGGCGGTGGGGCCCGAACGGGTGACACCCACGGAGCAGGGCCGGCGGTTCCTCAATGATTTGCTGATGTTCTTCATGCCCCGGGAGGATTCCGTTGATCGAACCAGTGCGGGTTGAGTGTCCCTACTGCGGGGCGCCGTTCGAAACCCTGGCGGACTGCAGTGCCGGCGGCCAGTGTTACGTGGAGGATTGTCCCGTGTGCTGCCGCCCCATCGAATTCACGCTCACGGTGGATTGGGACGGCGGATTCGCGGGCTTGGCCGCACGTCGGGACGACGAATGAATATTGGTCGGTCGCCGGTGCAAACCACGGTCGGGACGCACTGCCGAGCGTGGACGCGGCTGGCCCGTGGGTGCGCCACCGGGATCCTGGGGGGGGGAGGGCGACCCCGCCCGGACGCGTGGTGTGCCGAATTATCGAGGTTCGCCTGGCGCGCTGTCGGTTGCGGGACTCTCTGGGTCAGGGGCCTGACCCGCTGCGCGCATGCCGGCGCCAGCGCCAACATCCCGGCAGCGCTGGGCGTGTCCCTGGCCTGGTTTATGCACAGCTCCGGTGCGGGTTGGGCTGTGGAGGTGTCATTAGCCGCAAGAATTGGCCTTTCAGTGCGGT
>NCBI01000036.1 GCA_002255365.1 Chromatiales bacterium 21-64-14 | reverse complement strand
GTTTTCCGCAGCATCATGCTGCGGCCTCATTGAAGTTGTAAGAGAAAGGCCGCGGTTTTTGGGTTGAGAAGCCGATGTTCGGCGTCGGCACGGCGGGTCTGATGGTGCCGGTTCAGGTGGTGAGCTTGCGGTAGATGTCCGAGACTTTTGTGGGCAGCTTGCGGACCTCGTCGATTACGGTGTAGTTCACGGCTCCGTACATGTGGGGCAGATATTCGCGGGCCTCGGTGTCGATGGTGATGCAGTAGGGGTGGATGCCCTGGCGCTTGGCCTCGATCAGCGCCATGCGGGTGTCTTCGATGCCGTATTCGCCGCGGTAACCGTCCAGGTCGTCGGGCTTTCCGTCGGATAGGGTGATCAACAGCTTGGTGCGGGCATCGATCTGTTGCAGCAAGTGGGTGAGGTGGCGGATGACGACGCCCATGCGGGTGTAGTCCTGGGGTTTGATCCCACTGATGCGCCCCTGTACCTCCGCGCCGTAGCGCTCGTCGAAGCGCTTGATCCGGTACAGCTCGCAACGTTTGCGCGTCATGCCGGAAAAGCCGTAGATGGCGTAGCGGTCCCCGAGTGCCTCCAGGGCTTCGCACAGGAGGAGTAGAGATTCGCGTTCCGCGTCGTTGATCCAGCCCTTGGTGGAACCGGACATGTCCACCATAAACATCACGGCGATGTTGCGCTCGAGTTTGTGCAGCTTGGTAAACAGCCGATCGGACATCTCCAGTCCGCTGCGGGTGTCGGCGTAGGCCTCCACCAGGGCGTCGATGTCCACGTCGTCTCCGTAAGGTTGTTTTTTCAGGAGCTTGTCTTCGCCCCGCAATGTCTCGAAGGTCTTGCGCAACTGCTGTACCAAGCCCCGGTGCCGGCCCAGGGTGCGGGCAACGAAGTCGTCGTGCTGCGGGTGTACATCCAGCTCGCGGAGTACGGCCCAGTTCTTGCGGTAGTGCTGGCGTTCATAATCCCACTCGTTGTAGAGCGAGGCCCCCTCCTCGTGGTACATGCCCTTCCAGACGTCGCGCGGATCGCGTTCTTCGGTGGGCTGCCCGGCACGCCATGCGTAGGCCCCGTCCCCCGCCGGGACCAGGTAATCATCCGGCAGGTCCCCGAGGTCCTGGAGGATGGAACTCATGGTGCCCTTCACGTCGTCTGGGGGCGCCAGTGGCCGTCCGTCCAGCTCCAATTGCAGGGTAAAGCCGTCCGGGGCGGTGGAGTCGATCTCGCGCACGGCACGAAAACCGGTGGGTTCATGGTCATCGCGGGTCTCTGGACTTGCGTCTGCCGCCTGGGCGCGCTGGCGTCGCTGTTCGTCGGCAAGCCGCGCCAGGGCGGTGCGCAGGGTATCCCGGTCCCGGGCGAGGCGCGCGGTTTTTGCCGCCTCCACCCGTTCCGGAAACATCCGGCCCTGATCGCACGCCGGTGTGGGTACCGGTGCCGGGTAGAACTGGGGGAGCAAGGCATAACTGTCCTGGACCGTGGCCCCCGGGGCCTGCAAGCGCGCGGTGGCAGCGGCCAGCTCGGGTGGTGAGAGCGGTGCGCCAGCGCTTTTCCGCAGGGCTTGAACCTGACGGTGCAGGCCCGGCAGGTCCCGGGCCAGGCAGGCGTCCAGGCGCACGGTTTCCAGGGCATGGAACCAGCGCACCGCCTTGTCCGGGTCGTCATAGGACGCGCTGCGTGCCGTCAGATCCTCGCGCCAGGTCCCGTACCAGGTCTGTGCCCATTGGTGGACGGCGAGCGCCTTGTACAACTGGTAGTTGCCGTCCCGGTCGGGGAGCTGGCTGAGCCGGGCGGGCAGGAACACGGTGTCGGTGTCGGTGTAGGTTTCCGGATCCGCCTGCAGGCGCAGGGCGCGCCCGCTGAGGCCACGCACGAACGGATCGAGGACCCCGATCACCTCGTCCAGGGTCACCGCGGCGACGCGCTCTGCGGCTTGGCGCGCGTATGCCTCCACGCCGCGCAGGGCGTCGATCCCGGCGTGCAGCCCGGAGGTATCATAGATATCCACGGCGTTGAGCAGCCACGTTTCCACGGACTGCGCGTCCATGCGCTCCAGGGCGTTGGCCGCGTGGCTGGCGAACTGGTAGGCCAGCTCCGCGTTGGTGTGGGCAGTGATGCCGATCCAGCGGATCGCGAACTCCTGGCGGGCGCGGTCCAGGGTGCTGATGCGCCGTGCCGGCTCCGCTGCGGTGCGGCGCGAGGACAGCACCGGGTCCAGGTGGACATCGATGCGTTCTTCCACCTGTTCGGGGCTGAGGGACGCCGTGGCGTCCGTGGCGTTCCGGTCTTCGGCCCAGCGTACCGCGGCGGCGGTGTGCAGGATGCGCCCCTCCGGGGTGGCCATACCCAGTGGGCCGCGTGCGATGGGGCGTCCCGGGAACACTTGGCCTAGCAACTGGGCCACGCTGTCCAGAGTCCAGTCCTGGGTGTGCAACGATACCCACAGGCCGCGGGCCTCGGGGTCCAGCAGGGACGCGAGGTGCGGGAACAGTCGGGTCAGGTCCCGCTGGATGTCCCAGACGTGGTTTTCCGGGCCGCGGTGGAAGTGGGGCGGATCCAGCAGGATCAGGTGGTAACGCTCACGACGGTGGAGGGCGGTCTGCACGAAGGTGGGGATATCCGCCAGGACCCAGGTCACGCCGGGCGGATCGCCCACGTTGCGCCGTGCCAGATTCAGCCGCGCTTCGTCGCAGGCCACATTGACTACCTGGGCGCCGGCCCCCAGGGCGGCGGCGGTGGCACCTCCGGAGCCGGCGAACAGGTTCAGCACGATCGGATTCCGCACGTGGGCGGCGTTGCGCAGCCGGGTGGTGATCCACTCCCAGCACGCGGCCTGCTCGGCACGTACCCCGGTTCGCCCGCCCGCGCCTAGCACGCAGTGCAGCGCCCGGTTCCCGACTTGCACCCCCCACTCCCGGGGCAGGCCGGGCGTGCGGGGCCGCCAACGGCCGCTGGTGACGCTGCCGGTGAAGGTCCAGTCGGCGCGCCACGGCGTGTCCGCCGGGTTCCCGGTGGCGGCGGGGTGTGGCCGGTCCACCACGTAGGGGCCCAGGCGTTCCAGGACCCGGCCAGCGCCGAAGTCCAGTAACGCGTAGTCCCCCGCGGGGGTGACCAGTATGCCCTCGGGTGTGTTCATGGGGGAGCCGGTTGCGGCCGGCGCCGTCCTCCGGACGGAGGGATGATGCCGGGCGTCGGGATCAGAACTGGGACGCGCTCAACTCATTGACCGCCATGACCATCTCGGGGTCATCCGTGAGGGCCTGGGCCACTGCCGTACGGCATGCCACCACCGGATTGACACCGCAGGCGATCAGCTTTGCGGCGTGAACCAGAAGCCGGGTGCTGGCCCCCTCGTCGAGGCCGCTGCCCTTGAGATTGCGCGTCATGTGGGCGAATTTCACCAGCTTCTCTGCCGTGGCGGTATCCACGCCCGCTTCGGTGGCCACGATCTTCTGCTCCAGCTCCGGGGCTGGATAGTCGAATTCCAGGGCCACGAAGCGTTGCCGGGTGCTCTGCTTGAGGTCCTTGAGCACGCTCTGGTAACCAGGGTTGTAGGAGATGGCCAGACAAAACTCCGTGGGCGCCGCCAGCAACTCGCCGCGTTTTTCGATCGGCAGCACGCGACGGTCGTCGGCCAGCGGGTGGATCACTACCGTGGTGTCCTTACGCGCCTCCACCACCTCGTCCAAGTAGCATATTCCGCCGCTGCGCACCGCCCGGGCCAGCGGGCCGTCCACCCAGACGGTCTCACCACCGGTCACCAGATAGCGCCCCACCAAGTCCGAGGCGGTCAGGTCGTCGTGGCAGGATACGGTGATCAAAGGCCGTTTCAGGCGCCACGCCATGTACTCCATGAAGCGGGTCTTGCCGCAGCCCGTGGGACCTTTCAGGAGCAGCGGAAGCTGATTGCGGAAGGCGGCGTCGAAAACCGCGATTTCGTCCCCAACAGCCTCGTAATAAGGCTCCGTTTCAATGAAATACTCTTCCGGTTTCAGCGCCTGGGCCTGCACACCCGTACCCTCATAATTCTGCTCTGGAAGCATGACCCTACGTTACTCGCCGATACCGCGGCGGGCAACATAACCTACCTTAATAAGGTGATATAGGCCTAATCTATTCCGGCATTGGCAAATTCGATTTCTTTTCCACGGCGCCCCGGTGGCGTCGCCCGGGCGTTGGCGGTATGCTTTTCGGCTTCGAACTGACTATATAACGATTCTCGCCCCGGCGCCTGTTCCCAGGGTTGCCGTGGGCGGGGTGCGCGCGTCCCGGTGACCGACGGGACACGGTCCGGCGACAGCTTGCGCAACGGAGGATTTTCGATGGCGGTAACGGTGGCGACCGACCAGACGATTCTGGTGGTGGGCGGAGGCATCAGCGGTATGACCGCTGCCCTGGAGGCCGCGGAGTGCGGCAAGCAGGTGGTGCTGGTGGAGAAGAACCCCTCCCTTGGGGGCCGGGTCAGTCAGCTCTACAAGTATTTTCCCAAGCTTTGCTTTCCAACCTGCGGGATGGAGATCAACCTGCGCCGCGTGCGTGCAAACCGCAATCTGCGGATCATGACCCAGACCGAGCTGGTCGAGCTACAGGGCAGCGCGGGTGACTACACCGCCAGCGTGCGCATCACCCCCCGCTACGTGAACGAGCGCTGCACTGCCTGCGGCGAGTGCGCCAAGGTGGTGGAGGCGGAGTTCGACGACGAGTTCAACTACGGGATGAAGAAGCGCAAGGGTGCCTACATTCCGTTCAACATGTCCTATCCGCAGCGTTACGTTCTGGATTCGCGAATCATTGGCACCCCGGATGCGCAACGCGCGCAGTCCGCGTGCCGCTACGACGCCATCGATCTGGAACAGCAGGAGCAGGTGGTCCAGTTGAAGGTGGGCGCAGTGATCTGGGCTACCGGCTGGCGCCCCTACGACGCCGCGCGGATCCAGCCCTACGGCTACGACCGTTTCCCCAACGTGATCACCAGCGTGGAATTCGAGCGCATGATGGACCCGTTCGGGCCCACCGAGGGCAGGTTGGTACGGCCCTCGGACGGTAAACCGGCCAAGGACGTCGCCTTTATCCAGTGCGCCGGGTCGCGCGACCGTAATCACCTGAAGCATTGTTCGCGGATCTGCTGCATGGCCTCTCTGAAGCAGAGCACTTACGTGCGCGAGAAGTACGGGGATGACGCCAAGGTATCGATCTACTATATCGATATTCGGGTCATAGACCGTTTGGAGGATTTCTACAACAAGGTCAAGGCGGACAAGAACGTGCGGTTCATCAAGTCCAAGGTAGCGAATATCACCGGCGACACCGCCACCGGGAATGTCGTGCTCCACGGCGTGGATACCGAGGGCTATCATCGCTACAGCAATCCGCACGACTTGTGCGTACTGGCCGTGGGGATGGAGCCCAGCGTGGACCGGGGCAAGTTCCCAGTGGACGTGGTGGTCAACCAGAACGGCTTCATCGAGCCGGATCCCGCGAACGGCGCGATCTTCGCAGCAGGCTGTGCGTCCGACGCCTTGGACGTGAATCGTTCCGTCCAGAGCGCCACCGCCGCGGCGTTGCGCGCCATCCAGGTCGTCAACCGGGTTGCTGGAGTGGAGGGTTAGACCGTGGCCGATGCCAAGATTGGAGCTTATGTCTGCAAGGGGTGCGGCCTCGGGGATCGTCTGGATACACAGGCGTTGACCGCGATCGCGACGCGCGAGGGCAAGGCGGTGTTCGCCAAGGAGCACGACGTGCTGTGCTCCGCGGCCGGCGTGGAGATGATCCGCAAGGACATCGAGGCCGGCGAGATCGACCGGGTGGTGCTGGCGGCGTGCTCGCGTCGTTCGAAGACCGAGGCCTTCAATTTTGACACCGTGGCGGTATCCCGGTGCAACCTGCGTGAAGGCGTGATTTGGGTGCAGGCCGATACCGCGGACGCACGCGCCGCCACCCAGGAGATGGCGGACGACTACGTGCGCATGTCCTGCGCCGAGGTCAAACAGATGATCCCGCCGCGCGGCAACGAACAGGCGGAACGCAATCGCCACCTGCTGGTGGTGGGTGGCGGAATGAGCGGTTTGACCGCCGCGGTGGAGGCATCCCGCGCGGGCTATCCAGCGACCATCGTGGAGAAGAGCGGCGCGCTGGGCGGCTGGGCCGCGCGCCTTTGGAGGCGGGTGCCGGCGCGTCAACCCTATGCGGATCCCCAGGATACAGGCGTGGCGGAGCTGATCGCCGAGGTGGAGGCGGATCCCAACATCACCGTCTACCTCAACGCCACAACTACCCGTACCACGGGCGCTCCGGGACGCTTCGCCGCGGATATCACCACTGAGAGCGGCAAGACCGTTACGGAAAACTTCGGCGCCATCGTTCAGGCGAGCGGCTTCACCCCCTATGACGCGACCCGATTACCGGAGTTCGGCGTTGGGAAGAGCCCCGACGTCATGGATCAGCTCGGCCTGGAGACCCTGGCGCGGGAGGCGAACGGCAGCCCAATCAAGCGGCCCTCGGACGGCCGCGAGGTGCGCAGCGTGTTGTTCATCCAGTGTGCCGGCCAACGTAGCAACAAGCCGGGGCACTTGCCCTATTGCTCAGGACACTGCTGCAACACGTCCATCAAACAGGCGATGTATTTCAAAGACCGCAACCCGAACGTGGATGCCACCGTCCTGTACACGGATCTGCGCACACCCGGCAACGGGGAGGACTTCTATCGCAGCGGTCAGCGCAAGGGCGTGATCTTCACCAAGGGTGTGGCGAGCGTGGTCCAGCCCGCCAACGGCGCGCTGAAGGTGAAGTTCCAGGACCTGATCCTGAACCAGGAAGTCAGTATCGACGTGGATTTGGTGGTGCTCGCCACCGGCATGGTCGCCAACTCGGGTGTCGACGCGGAGGCCGCAGCCAAGCAAGAGGCATGGAAGGACGAAGGTGCCGGCACGGATGGCGCGCAGAACGCCAAGCCGGAGGCGCCGCGCTCCCAGGAAGTCTCCATCCTGAATCTGGATTACCGCCAGGGTCCGGATGTGCCGCAACTGATGCACGGGTTCCAGGATTCACATTTTATCTGTTTTCCCTACGAAACCCGGCGCACCGGAATCTACACCACCGGACCGGTACGGCGTCCCATGGATATCGCCCAGGCCCTGGAGGATGCGACCGGCGCCGCGCTCAAGGCGATACAGGCACTGGAGAATGCCGCCCAGGGGCGCGCGGCGCATCCCCGCTCCGGCGACCTCAGTTTTCCGAGTTTCCATCGCGACGGCTGCACCCAGTGCAAGCGCTGCACGGTGGAGTGCCCGTTCGGGGCCATCGACGAGGACGAGCGGCGCTACCCGCAGTTCAACGAGGCGCGGTGCCGGCGCTGCGGGACCTGCATGGGCGCCTGCCCGGTGCGGGTGATCTACTTCGAGAATTACTCGATCGACACCGTGGGCCAGCAGATCAAGGCGGTGGAGATGCCCGATGAGACCCAGGAAAAACCACGCATTCTGGTTTTGGCCTGCGAGAACGACGCCTACCCGGCGCTGGACATGGCCGCGATGCAGCGCATCCACTACAGCGCTTACGCGCGGGTGATACCGGTGCGCTGCCTCGGATCGGTCAACTCGATTTGGGTCACGGACGCCTTGAACGGCGGCTACGACGGCGTCATGCTCATGGGTTGCCAGAAGGGTGACAACTACCAGTGCCATTTCGTTAAAGGCTCGGAACTGGCCCATTATCGGATGAGTAAGGTCTACGACACGCTCGAGCAGCTGCAGTTGGAGAAGGATCGCGTGGAGACCCACGAGGTGGCGATCACCGATATTCAGCGTGCTCCCCAACTGATCGAGGCGATGGCGGAGACCGTGAAGCGGGTTGGTCTGAGCCCGTTCAAGTTCTAGGGCCTGAGGAGACGTAGCGATGAGCGATCTCAATACCGTAATGGTCGAGAAGTACCGCAACGACTTCCTCAAAGAAGTGGAAGCGAACGTCGAGGAAGGCAAGTGGGTAAAGATGTGCATGCAATGCGGCGTCTGCTCCGGCTCCTGTCCCCTGGGCCCGTTCTGGGAACACCCCCCGCAGGAGGTGTTTATGATGATCCGGGCCGGGAAACGCGACGAGATTCTGAAATCCGAATCGATGTGGATGTGCACTTCCTGTTACAACTGCATCGTGCGTTGCCCACGGGAGCTGCCCATCACCCACATCATGCACGGCCTCGCTCACTACGCGGAACGCCTCGGTCTGGCGCCGAAACAGAACCCCACGCGCAAGTTCGCGTTGATGTTCTGGGACAACTTGGCCAAGGCCGGGCGGGTAAACGAGCCCATATTGGGAATCAAGCTGTATTTCATGAACGGTTTCAAGCAGGGTATTCAGACCGCCCTTAAAATGGCGCCGGTGGGTCTCGGTATGCTCAGAACCAAGCGGTTCAATGTGCTCGCCCTGTTGTTCCACAAGGGCTGCAAGGGCAAGCAGGACATCCATAAAATCCTTCGCAAGGCGCGCGAGATCGAACTCGCCAAAGCAGCCAAATTCGGCGGCTGAGGAGACAGGTATCATGGCCAAAAAACAGTACATGTTCTATCCCGGCTGTTCGGCTGAGAAGCTGGCGTCTGCGTCGAACTACGAAGTTTCGGTGCAGGCGATGTGCGATGTGCTGGACATCCAGCTCAACGAGATCCCGGACTGGAACTGCTGCGGTGCGTCCATCGGCTACGCCGGTGGTGGCGAGCTGCCCAGGCTGGCGCTCAACGCGCGCAATCTGGCGCTGGCCGAGCAGGACCATCCGGACCAGGATATCGTGGCTACTTGCGCGGCCTGTTGGTTGTCCGCGCGCGAGACCAAGGAACGCTTGGAGGACAACGACGCGCTGATGCGGGAGACCAACGAGGCGCTCGGCGAGGCCGGCCTCAAATATCAGGCCAAGCAGCGGATCCGCCACATGGTGGAGGTGCTGGTCGAGGATATCGGTTATGAGGAGCTGGGACGTCACGTTAAGAAGCCGCTGAGCGGTCTCAAGATCGCCGGATATGTGGGTTGTCAGACCAACCGACCCTTCGGTATCGAAGGGGAGTCCTTCGAGAACCCCAAATATCTGGACAAGATGGTGGAGACCATGGGGGCCGAGGCGGTGGAGAAGTACGACAAAAAGGTGTCCTGCTGTGGCGGTGCCTTGGCATTTTCGGAGCCCGAAAAGAGCCAAGCCCTGATCAAGGACATCATCGAGGCGGCCTACGACGGTGGCGCCGAGATGATCGTGACCCCGTGTCCGGTATGCCAGATGAACGTGGAGGTCTACCAGGGCCAGATCAACAAGAAGTACCGCACCAAGTTCAACATGCCGGTGGTCTATTACAGCCAGCTCATGGGGGTTGCCTACGGCAAGAGCTCCAAGGAAGTGGGGCTGAATGGACAGGTCATCCGCGCCAAGCGGCTTGAGGAACTGGCGGACCGGAAATGACCCCCTCCCGGCGGCGCTCCGGTCGCCGCCGGTCATGCTCCCGGGCGTCCTGCCCCGGGGTCCGGCCGGGATCTCCGTCCGGCGCTACTCCAACGCGGGTTCAAGCGCGCTGATCCCATGCCGCTTGCAGGGTGCGGGTCGCCGTTGCCCGGGCCTTGGTCCGCCCGCCCGTGTCAATACACATATAAATAATATGGTTTTAGGCGACCCGCACGTACTGGGGGGCTGAGGTTTAAGCTTTTGGGGGCCCACGCCGATATTGAGGGCTGGGACCATGAGGGAGTGGAGCGATGATGAACACCATCAAGCGATTGCTGGTCGCCTTGCTGTTCTCCGGGGTGGCCGTTTGGCCGGCCGGCACGGCTTGGGCCACAGCAGAGCCAACCCCGGGCGTACAGCCAGGCGCCAACGCGGCCCCGGCAGTGCAGGCCGCGGACACGGCGGTTCGGAAAGGGGAGCTGCTCTGGGTGGGTTGCGGCATCAGCAAGAAGGCTTATATGACAGACTTGGCCGCCGCGTTTGCCGTGAAGACCGGGATCCATATCAAGGTGGAAGGGGGTGGTGCCACCCGCGGGATCCGTGACGTAGCGGCGGGCAAGGCCGACATGGGTGGATCATGCCGGTTCATTATCCAGGGCAACCCTGAAGAGGACTCCGATGTCCTCAAGCCCATCGCCTGGGACGCCTTGGTGGTCATGGTGCACAAAGGCAACCCGGTAAAGAACATCACCCTGGATCAGATCCGGGGCGTCTATCTGGGCAAAATCACCAACTGGAAGGAGCTCGGCGGGAACGACCAGCCAATCCATCTGTTCGTGCGCCAGGGCAAGATCTCCGGCGTTGGCCGGGCCATCCGCAAGCTGGTGTTTGCCAACTATGATCAGGATTTCGTGGCCTACAAGGTCTTCAAATCTTCGGGTCCTTTGGAGAAGGCCGTGGAAACGGATCCAGACGCGTTCGCCATCAGTGGGATCAGCAGCGCTCGTAAGCGGAACGCCGATCTCCTGACCCTGAATGGCAAGTCTCCGTCCTACGAGAACATCCGGGACGGTAAATACGCCCTGTACCGGCCACTGTATCTGGTGACGAACCCCGATGCGCCCCACAAGGCGGAGGTAAAGAAGTTCATCCAGTTTGCCTACAGCCCGGAAGGCCGGGCCATCATCCGCAGGAACGGGGTGGTGCCCTACCTGGATGCCTTGCAGTTGGTAATGAAGCAGGTGGCACAGGATCAGCAGGCCCGCGCCATGGGCCTGTACCGGCACTGAGTCAGACGGTTTTTTCGTGATCCACGACCCCCGCTACGGCGGGGGTCTTCGTTTGTGAGTGCGGGTAACCGTGTTGTCGAATCAGTTGTCGTTCTGGGGACCGTCATAGCGGGGGTCGTACTCGCCTTGGCGCGCGACTTCGCCCTGGCGGTGCTGTTGGATCTGTTCGCGGCGCTGCTCCAGGCGCCGTTCCCGGGCCCCTTGCCGGAGCGGGATCTGCTGTTCGCCAAACAGTACCTGTTTCAGGAAGCGCAGCGCGAAGCGCAGCAGGGACTCATCATCACTGCGCAAGCTGTTCTGGGTGGCGGAATCCAGGTCGAAGACCTCCTGGAAACCCGCGTTGAACACGAACTCGCGGAACCCGTCCAGGTCGTAGCTTGCCAAGTGGAAGAGCTGAATGCTGCGTTCCGAGGGCTTGCCCACGGTGGGACCGCTGGAGCGCTTCTTGAGGATGATATCGCGCCAATCCCGGTTCATCTCGTCATAGATCTCGACCCCCTGTTCGTGCCGGTACTCCTGCACCGTGACGGTCCGTGGCTCACGGTGGCCATGGCAGTGCGCCTCCTTGACCAGAAAATATAGGTCATCGACCGTCGGGGAATCCTTGCGGCGCAGACCCATGCTGCCCAATGCGTAATAACGGCATGCGGCTGGACGATCCTCGTAGACGCCACATCCCTCTTCGGTGACGAACTGGCAGGCAGGAGAGTCGTCCCGGGTGCGCAGCTTATAGCCCGGCATCCCGTGCTGGTCCATCTCGAAAGACACGGTGTGGAGGATCAGGAACTGCGATGTGGTGATCTCCAGCCGGCGCGACAGGCGCAGGATGTCATACGGGGTAAGGGTGATGTCGATGTCCATGCAACATTGGTTGAAACAATCGATCCCCTTGTGACACTGGAACTGGATCGTGTCGTTCAGCCCGAGCTGGATGGGTTCCACGGGGCCGCGAGGTGGATTCTGCACCAGTGTCTTCACATCTTTCATGGACGGTACCTCTTCAGGAAAAGAAAGGCCGGACGCCCCAAGTAGGGACGCCCGGCCTGTCGTACTGCAGGACTTAACGGTGTCGTTCGAAACAACTCACCACTATTTGATGAGCTGCACGTAGGGCACCTTGCGGAACGTCCACCCACCGGTTTTCCGGTCGTACTTGGAGTTCACGAAGACCCTCCAATTGTCATCGTCCAGGTCCAGGAAGTCGGCGCGGTAGTAGTAGCCAGGATACCGGGTCTCTTCGCGGAACTGGATATGCCGCATGTGGGCCTCTGCCGCGATGATGCGATGGTAGTTCTCCCATGCACGCAGGAGCTCATGCAGGTCCTTGGCGCGCATCTTCAGGGAGTCTTCCTTGAGCATCTGCAGCTTGCGTTCCGCGATGCCCAGCATCCTCGCGTTGGTCTGGTACCAGGTGGATACTCCAGCCACGTACTCGTCCATGATCTTCTGCAGACGGAACTGCAGCATCTTGGGCGTGATGTAGTGAGGGTTGATGTCCTCTGCCGTGGTGTAGTCCTTGTGCTCCAGATAGGTCTTCACCGGCTGGTAGATCTGTTCCACCAGTTCGGATACCGGGGTATCCAGTTCCGGCTTCCAACTCTTGTTGTCGCGCACGAACTGAACCATGGCCTTGGCCGACAGCCGCCCTTCGGTGAACGACCCGGAAGAGAACTTGTGACCCGAAGCGCCGACCCCGTCACCGGCGGTGAACAGCCCCTTGACGGTGGTCATGCCCCGGTAACCCCAGCTCCAATCCTTGGGGACGCCCGGAAGGTCGGAGGGCCCGGAGACCCAGATACCCGCGCAACCCGCATGCGAACCCAGCAGGTAGGGTTCGGTGGGCATCAGCTCGGACATCTCCTTGTCGGGCTCGATGTTCTCACCCGCCCATACGCCGCACTGGCCAATGGTCATGTCCAGGAAGTCTTCCCAGGCCTCCGCCTCCAGGTGCTTGATCTCCTTGGGCGTCATGGTCTCGGCGAGCTTTGCCAGCGCCGTCGGGGTATCCATGAGGATGGGACCGCGGCCCTCGCGCATCTCATGCATCATGAGATGGTTGCGCAGGCAGGTGCCCATCACATGGCCCTTGGCGTGGTTGCCATAGTTGTGCTGCTTGAGCATGTCGGCGTTCTTGGTCTGGTAGTCCTCGCCAGCACCGTTCTGGGCCTTGGCTTTGAACAGCAGGAACCATGCACCGACCGGGCCGTAGCCGTCCTTGAACCGCGTCGGCACGAAGCGGTTTTCCATCATGGTCAATTCGGCACCCACTTCCGCGGCCATCGCGTAGGTGGAACCAGCGTTCCACACCGGATACCAGGCGCGCCCGGTGCCCTCGCCGACGGAGCGCGGACGGAACACGTTCACCGCACCACCGCAGACCAGCAGGCAGGCTTTGAACTTGAAGACATGCACCTTGTGGTCACGCACCGAGAAACCGACGGCGCCGGCGACCCGCTCCGGGTCCTTCTTGTCGTTGACCATCTTCACGATGAAGATGCGCTCTTCGATGTTCTCCATCCCGAGGGCCTTCTTAGCGGCCTCGGCGACGATCCACTTGTAGGATTCGCCGTTGATCATGATCTGCCACTTGCCCGAGCGCACCGGCTTCCCGCCCTCGGTCAGCTTCTTGCCCTCGTCGCCAGGCTGCTTCCAGACCGGCAGACCCCACCCCTCGAACAAATGCACCGAGGAGTCGACATGGCGGCCCACGTCGTACACCAGGTCCTCGCGGATGATACCCATCAGGTCGGTGCGCACCATGCGCACGTAATCCGACGGGTCGTTCTCACCCATGTAGGTGTTGATGGCGGAGAGCCCCTGGGCCACGGCGCCGGAGCGCGACATGGCGGCTTTGTCCACCAGCTTGATCTTCATGTCGCTGTCGGCCCACTGCCCGATCTCTACCGCAGTTCCGCACGCGGCCATGCCACCGCCGATGATGAGGATGTCCACTTCCTCCTCGACGATCTCAGGATTCCCAAACGCGTATTCGGCCATTGCTCGTTACCCTCTGGATCTTTCAGTAGTATGCTGCTTTTCCCAGTGCCACCACGGTCTCCCCAGCCTCTCCGGGGAAAGTGTTGCACGGTCGTTTTCAGCCGTTGACGAACTGGCTCATGTCGCAGGCGTGCAAGTCGTGGTCGAACAGCACATGTGGATTGCCGATCTCGCTGCCGTTCGGCTTGCCCTTGCCGGCGGTCGGGTCCGCAGAGCCTTCCGGCGTGGTGCGGATCGGGAATTTGAAGCGCTTCATGGTGCCGTTGCGGAATTTGATGGTCCACATGATGGAATCGGTTCCGCGCAGCGGCTGTACGGATGCGCCCAGCGGGACGATGTCCGCGTAGTGCCGGCACTCGATGGCCTGCTGCGGGCAGATCTTCACACACGAATAGCATTCCCAGCACTGCTCGGGTTCCTGGTTGAACGCCTTCATCGCATGGCCGGTCATTGCCCCGTCCTTGTCGAGCAGCATCAGGTCGTGGGGGCAGATGTACATGCAAGCGGTCTTGTCCTGACCCTTGCAGCCGTCGCATTTGTCGGTGCGGACGAAAGTAGGCATGGTTCTATCTCCACCTTGCGGTTCACTGCAGTTTAAAATATCCACCGCGGGCACTGGCCCGCGGTGGTCTCCGGAGTCGTGTTACTTGGCCGAGTGACCAGTGAGCTTGATCTTGACCTTCTGATCGTCGGCGAGGCTTGAATAGTAGCCGCGCAAAATCTCCAGCACCTCGGGCCGGCTGAAATGGTCGGGGACCGTGTCGCCCTCGGACAGCGCCTTGCGTAGCTTGGTGCCGGAGAGGAGCAGCCGATCGGCGGCCTCATGGGGGCAGGTCTTCATGGAAGCCATGCCCTCGCACTTGTTGCACCAGAACGTCCAATCGATCTTCAGCGGCTTGGTTTCGAGCGCGTCCGCCGGGATCTCATCGAAGATGTGGTGGGCATCGAACGGGCCGTAGTACTCGCCGACGCCGGCGTGGTCCCGGCCGACGATCAGGTGGGAACAGCCGTAGTTCTGACGGAACAGCGCGTGCAGCAGCGCCTCCCGCGGGCCCGCGTAACGCATATCCAGCGGGTAGCCGGATTGGATCACCGTGTCCTTGACGAAATACTTGCCGATCAGCGTGGAAATGGCCTGGGTGCGGACCTCCGCCGGGATGTCGCCGGCCTTGAGCTTGCCCAGCAGGGAGTGGACCAGTACGCCGTCGCAGATCTCCACTGCGATCTTCGCCAGATATTCGTGCGAACGGTGCATGGGATTGCGGGTCTGGAACGCCGCCACCGTGCCCCAACCCTTGGCGTCGAACAATGCCCGAGTCTGCGCCGGGGTCATGTACAACTCCCCGTATTTCTCTGGAAACCCGCCCTGGGACAAAACCTTGACCGGTCCGGCCAGGTTCACGTCCCCCTGGTTCATGACCAGCTGGACGCCCGGGTGCTCCTGGTCAGTAGTCTTGAATATCGTCTTGCACTCGTGGGCCTTGTCGATGGTGTACTTCTCGGTCACCTTCATGGTGGCCAGGATCTCATCGCGCTCGGCGTCGAACAGCGCTACTTCGGCACCGGCCTTAACGCCGTCCGCGGTCGCCTTGTCAGCGGACAGCGTAATCGGGATTGGCCAGAAGACCCCGGTGGTCAGTCGCATTTCATCGCAGACACCGGCCCAATCGGCACGGCCCATGAAGCCGTCCAGCGGTGTGAAGCCGCCGATCCCCAGCATGATCAGATCGCCCGCCTCACGCGAGGTGATGGGGATCTTTGGGAGACTGGCCGCGCGCTTCCGTTCCTCCTGAAGGGCGCCACCGGTGAGCAGCAGGGGTTTCAGGTTACTTCCGCCGTGCGGTTTGACTAGCCTCGACATGACGCTCCTTCACCTTGAAATTAAGAGGTTGCACCGAATCTCGCGCGCGCCCCGGGACATGGCCGGACACGCTTTTGGGAGAGCCGTATAAGGTAATGAACTCGCGCCTGAAAAGCCAACCAAAGTTCTTTTTCAGGGCCATAAGGACGCTTTATTCGGTCCTTCCGGGCGCCTAGGCGTCGGTCGGACTTAGGACTGATCTACTGCGCTGGTGGGAGAGCGGTCCATTTTTCCGATCCTTTTCGTTAAATAGCTACGGCTATTCTCCTCAAACGATCGAAAAACTGTCCTCACTTTCCCACCTTGCTCGCTACGATCGCCTAAGTCCGACCGACGCCTAGTACGGTTTTTCGGCCCGGGTCCGGGTGGAGGCAGGCCTGTTATTCGCGCTCCGGTATCTCTGTGGGCGGACCGGGCGTGGGTCAGCGGCGCCGTTCGTTCCCGCGACGGGTCACCTTGCGCCGGCAACTCAGGCAACGGGTATGGTCTTCACGGCGCTCTAGAAGCCGGCGTTCGCCGGCCCCGCGCCGCTCTACCGCCAGGCGTATCACCTCGGGACCCGCGCCGCGGGCCAACCCCGCCCGCAGGGATCCGGGCGCTGTCCCGGGGACCCGCAACCGCACATCAAAACGTACCTCGCGCGCCATAAACGCCCCCCTGGGCGGTTCCCTGTCCGCCCCTCTGGAGGGCGGGGAACCGCGGTCCCATAACGCTACACTATTCACTATAAGGTTGGATTGGGCCCGGCGCCAACCCTCCCCGCCCGCCGCGGCCGGCGCGCGCAACACCCGCGGGGACCGGGGGGACTTCCTGAGCCCCCGTGCAGTACCGCGGCGATGTCCGCGCGGCCCATTCCCGGTGACCCACGCGCGGAATCGGACTCTAATCGTCCCAAGTGATCGCAAGACGGCCGCCGATCACCCGCGCAACTGTGGTGCTACATGCGGATTGTTGGGACAGGGTCTTAGCGGATCCAGACGGTCTTTACGTTCACGAATTCCCGCAGCCCGTGGTGGGACAGCTCGCGCCCATAACCGGAGTTTTTGACGCCCCCGAAGGGCAGGCGCGGGTCGCTCTTGACGATCCCATTGACGAACGCCGCCCCGGATTCCAACTGCCGTGCCAGCCGCTCGCCACGGGCGGCATCCCGGGTCCAGACACTGCCCCCCAGACCAAACGGGGAATCGTTGGCGATCGCCAGCGCCTGGGTCGCGTCCCGGGCCCGGATCACGATGGCCACGGGCCCGAACAGCTCCTCCCGGTAGGCCCGGATCCCGGGGCCCACCCGGTCCAGGATCGAGGGCTGGTAGAAGGCGCCGGGGCCCGGGCCGGGCATGCACCCGGTGATGCCCGTGGCCCCCTGTTGCAGGCTGTCCAACACTTGGTGGTGGAGTTCATCCCGGAGGTCGTGGCGTGCCATGGGGGCCAGGGTGGTCTTCTCGTCCAGGGGATCGCCCGGATTCAGGGCCTCCACCTGGGCCTTGAAGCAGCGTACGAACTCATCGGCGATCGTCTCTACCACGATGAACCGTTTGGCGGCGATGCAGCTCTGCCCGCAGTTGAGAAACCGGGAGATCACCGCACTGCGGACGGTCGTCTCCAGGTCCGCGTCCTCCAGAACCACGAAGGCGTCTGAGCCACCCAGTTCGAGGACGCTCTTCTTGAGGTGGCGGCCCGCCTCCTGGGCCACCTGACGGCCCGCAGGCTCGCTGCCGGTGAGGGTCACCGCCCGTACCCGGGGATCGCCGATGAGCCGGCTCACGGTGGCGGCGGGGACCAACAGGGTGCGGAACACACCCGCCGGTACGCCGGCGTCCCGGAACACCGCCTCGATGGCCAGCGCGCATTGGGGAACGTTGGAGGCGTGTTTGAGCAGCCCGGTGTTGCCGGCGGCCAGCGCGGGGGCCGCGAACCGGAACACCTGCCAGAACGGAAAATTCCACGGCATGATGGCGAGCACTGTCCCCAGGGGCTGGTAGGCCACGTAACTTTTTCCGGCGTCGGTCTCCACTGGTTCGTCCGCCACGAAGCCGGCGGCCGCATCCGCGTAGTAGTCGCAGACCCAGGCGCATTTCTCCACTTCGGCCCGCGCCTCCCCGATGAGTTTGCCCATCTCCAGGGTCATGGTGCGGGCCAGCGTCTCGCGCCGCTCGGTGAGGATCGCGGCGGCGCGGCGCAGCGTGTCACAGCGCTCGTTCAGCGGCGTGGCAGCCCAGCGCGGCGCCGCTTCCGCTGCCTCGGACAGCGCGCGTTCCACGCGCCCCTCGTCCCAGAGGTCGAACGTCTTCAGGGTGCTCCCATCCAGCGGGTTGATCGATTTCATCGCTGCCATGTTGCATTTACCTCACGGCCGGTTGCCTATGGAGTATAACGGTTACGGCTCCTTGTGCCGCGCCCGTGCCGGGATACCGGGGGCCCTGTTGAGGGGTACTGCCCGCGCGCTTGACCGGGGTTAGTGACCCCGCCACTATGCGGTTCCAAGCGGCGCGGCACGCCGACGGTGGACGATAGGGATGAAATTCAAACGGATCGGCTTGCTGGGGGGCACCGGCTTCGTGGGCCGGCACTTGGCCGCGCGGCTGGTGGAAAAGGGGTACCACGTGCGCGTGCTCAGTCGCGACCCGGAGCGTCACCGCGGCCTCAAGGTGTTGCCGACTCTGGAACTGATGGCGGCCGACGTGCGTGATCCCACTGCGTTGTGCCGCGGGTTCGTAGGTTGTGACGCGGCGATCAACCTGGTCGGAATTCTCAACGAAGGGCGCCGCGGGCGGGGCTTCCAGGCCGTGCATGTGGACTTGCCCCGCAAGGTGCTGGACGCCTGCGGCGCGGCCGGCGTCCGGCGGCTGCTGCATATGAGTGCCCTCAATGCTGATCCGAGTCGTGGGCCCAGCCATTACCTGCGCAGTAAGGGGGAGGGAGAGGACCTTACCCACCTGGCGGCCGGACAAGGTCTGCAGGTCACCAGTTTCCGCCCGTCGGTGATCTTTGGGCCCGACGACGGTTTTTTGAATCGCTTCGCGGCGCTTTTGGAGTGGGCGCCCGGGGTGTTTCCGCTGGCCTGTCCCAACGCGCGCTTCGCGCCGGTGTACATCGGCGATGTGGTGGACGCCATGACGATCGCGTTGGAGGACCGCGCCAGCGTGGGCCGGCGCTACGAGCTCTGCGGTCCCCATGGGTACACCCTGCACCAACTGGTGGCGTATGTGGCGCGGCTGCGCGGACTGCGCCGCCGGGTGGTGGACCTGGGCGATTGGCCCTCCCGGCTCCAGGCCCGGGTATTGGAACGGATGCCCGGCAAACCTTTCTCTTATGATAATTACCTGTCTCTGCAGGCGGACAGCGTCTGCCGCGAGGATGGCTTGGCGAGCCTGGGGATTGAGCCTACACCCCTGGAGGCCGTGGCGCCGGCATACCTGCGCCGGCACGTCGCGGCACGCTGACCGGTACCGGCCCGGGCGCCTGCCCCGGATTCGTCGGCTCAGTGGTGGCCAGCGCACCGGGCGTTCCGTGGGCCTCCGGGGCATGCGCGCCGTCCCGGGCGCCGCGGCGTTGCGACGGTTCGCCGCTGGCGATCGCCGCCAGCACTTGGTGCCGTTCACGCTTGGGCAGTCGTCCCAGGGCCCGGGCGGTACGGTAGAAGGCCGCGAAATCGCCGTGCTCCCGCGCCAACAGGATGTGGAAGGCAGGGACGTATTCCTGGTAGGTCTCCAAGGCGGCGAGCTTGGCGTTGTTGAGGTCGTGGGCGAACCCGGCGGCGTCGGCCGGGGTTCCCCCCCAAGACGTTTCCAAGGCGCGGTACTCGCTCACCAGCGCGTCGAACAGGCGCGCCTTGGCCACCCCTTTGGCTGCCGCCGGTTGCGCGCTGGCGTAGAGACGGACCAGGCGCTGGCGGGTTGCGCGGATCAGCCTGAACAAGGTGGCCTGACGCTGGCGCCGGATTCGGTACGCAGCGCGTTCCGCGGGGGTCCCATGGTGTTCCAGCCAGCGGTCGACCCCCGCCTCTTGAACCGCCACCGCGAAGGATTCGTCGAAACGGCTGTCGCCGGCGATGAATAGTTCCTGGTGCGCGAGCTCGTGGAAGATCAGTCCGGCCAGTTGGTCCGCGGGCCAGTCGATCACGGTGCTGAGCACCGGGTCGGAGAACCAGCCCAGGGTGGAATAGGCCGGCACCCCGCCCACGTAGACGTCGTAGCCCACGCGCCGCAAGTGCCCGGCCAGTGTCGTGGCGCCCGCGTGCTGGAAGTAACCCCGGTACACCGCGCAGCCGATGACCGGATAGCACCATTGGATGGGTTGCAGGGAGAAGGCCGGCGCGGCGAATACCACCCAGCTCACATAGGGTCGGTGCAAGGCCACGTAGCTGCGGTAACTGCCATTGTCCGGCAGCTTCAGCGCGCGGCTCGCGAAATTCCGGATCGATAGCACCAGTGCCAGCCGGGTCTTGAGCGCCGCCGGGGTATCCGGTGCGTGCAACAGGCGCTCGATGGACTCGCGCTGCGCCATCAGCCGGATCTGTCCGTGCACGGCTTGGGTGTAGTAGGACAGGGTAGCGCATCCGGAGGACGCCGCGCCCAGCAGGACGGCGGCAAGCAGGCGCAGCCGACGGTGCATCATGGTTGGTGAACCTTACCACGTACCGCTACCATTGGCCCATGGAGATCTATCTGGTAGGTGGTGCGGTACGCGACCGGCTCTTGGGGCTCCCGGTGGCGGAACGCGATTGGGTGGTGGTGGGCGCTACGCCCCAGGAGCTGCGCACCCAGGGTTTCCGTCAGGTGGGCCGGGACTTCCCGGTGTTCCTGCACCCGCAGACCGGCGAGGAATACGCCCTGGCGCGTACCGAGCGCAAGACCGCGCCCGGCTACCACGGTTTTGCGATGCACGCGGAACCCGACGTGACCCTGGAGCAGGACCTGCAGCGCCGGGATCTCACCATCAACGCCATCGCGCAGACCCCCGACGGTGTCCTCATCGACCCCTGGGGCGGGCGCACGGACCTGGAGCAGCGGTGCCTGCGGCATGTGTCCCCGGCGTTCGTGGAAGACCCGGTGCGGATCCTGCGAGTGGCGCGCTTCGCGGCGCGTTTCGCGGATCTCGGCTTCCAGGTGGCGCCGGAGACGCAAGAACTGATGTCCGCGATGGTGCGCAGCGGCGAGGTGGATGCCCTGGTTCCGGAACGGGTGTGGTCGGAACTGGAGCGCGCCCTGGGGGCGGCACGGCCATCCCGGTTCTTTGAGGTCCTGCGCAGTTGCGGCGCCCTGGAACGGTTATTTCCCGAGCTTGAGCGGCTGTTTGGTGTGCCCCAACCGGCGCGCTACCACCCGGAGGTGGACACCGGGGTGCACGTGTGGCTGGTGGTGGACATGGCGGCGCGCCTGAGTCCGGACTTACGGGTGCGCTTCGCGGCCTTGACCCATGACCTCGGCAAGGGCACCACCCCGCCGGAACAATGGCCGAGCCATCGTGGCCACGAAGAGCGCAGCGTCGCGCTGGTGGAGGATCTGTGCCGGCGCTACCGCGTCCCCAATGAGTACCGCGAGCTGGCGGTGCTGGTGGCGCGTTATCACGGGCGTTGCCACCGGGTCGGGGAATTGCGGCCTGCCACCGTGCTGGACACGCTGGAGGCGCTGGATGCGTTCCGGCGTCCAGAACGTTTCGAGGGGTTCCTGCTGGCGTGTGAGGCGGATGCCCGCGGCCGTACCGGTCTGGAAGATCAGCCCTATCCCCAGGCCGGGCAGTTCCGCGCGTTCCGGCGCGCCGCCGCCGCGGTCGAGACCGCGGCGCTGGTGCAGCGCGGCTTGGCGGGCGCGGCCATTGCACGTGAACTGGCGCGGCTGCGGGTGCAGGCGATCGAGTCCGCGCCGGATCCTCCGGCTACCCTTCCGCCGCAGTAGCGGAGTGCTTACGCACCCGGACGCCGGCGTGAACGAACGTTACGCGCGCCGCGTACGCCCGCGCGCGACGGCAACCATACCCAGCAGGCCGGACGCGAACAACCAGGCCGCCGCCGGAACCGGCACCGGCGCCACATCCGTGGTCAGCAGATCCGTGGGCTGGGTCACCCCGGCGTTGAAATAGACCCGGTACTGGTGGTTGGGCGCGGTGGCTGCGTACCCGATGTCCGGGTGCCAGCCCAGGGAGTCCTGGGCACCCAGCAGGAACTGGTTGGAACCATACAGGGTGAACGTCTGATGGGCTTGGTTTGACAGAACCCAATTCGCGCCCGAGGCGGTGAAGGTTATGGTGGGCGGTTTCAATGACCAAGTGCAAAAAGTGCGGCATGATGCTGCCTGAAGTCGAAATCATCCGGAGTGAACAACTCGGCCGGACATTTAAAGCCCAACG
>NCBI01000035.1 GCA_002255365.1 Chromatiales bacterium 21-64-14 | reverse complement strand
CAGAGGGCATAGTAAGCGGCGCCCCCGCCGAAGGCCCGAACGATGAAAGACGAAGGACCATGATGGAGAGAGACGGGAGCGCATCTGACCACCTGCCGATGTAGGCTGCGGGCATACCAAAGGATGAACTCGTCGCTGGACCGTTAGGACAGCCGGAGTCGATTCACCCCCAAGCGTTGCTGGCTCAAGTGCTGGAACAGGCCAATCTGCAACGCGCATTGAAGCAAGTGCGCCATAACAAAGGCGCGCCGGGTATCGACGGCATGAGCGTCGATGAATTGCCGGACTACCTCCGCCACCACTGGCCGGAAATCCGCGTGCAACTGGAGACGGGCCGTTATCGTCCGCAGCCAGTCAGGCGCGTGGAAATTCCCAAGTCAGATGGGGAAAGCCGACCTCTTGGTATTCCCACGGTGTTGGACCGCTTCATCCAGCAAGCCATTGCGCAAGTGATCTCGGCGGGTAGTGTCCAGACTCTTTCGCACTTTTGTTTGGCGGTGGCCCCGGTCTGGGTTCATGCCGCGTGGGTCTCGGTGGCGTCGAGGTCCCTCAGCAGCTCCACCCTCAGATAGCGCTTGGTGCCCCATTGGGTGCCGGCGATGTGTGGCTGCGTGGCCGCGCAGAGCATCAGCGCAGAATGGCCGTCGGGGAATGCACCGACCACACGGGTCCGACGCCGGATCTCCCGCATCATCCGATCCAGCGGGTTGTTGGTAACACAGTAAGGGTCGATCGATCGGCCGAGCCATTTGTTTCATGGTTGAGGTACACCTTCCCGCGCCCAGCGTGGGCCGCGCTGGCGAGCCATTGCCATGGAAGTCCCCGCATCGGTGGCGGACGGCGACCTACTACTATATAAACGAAGCGGGCAAACCGGGGTTTACGGAAAAACTTCTGCGGGCCCGGGTGCGGCGAATCGCCCTTGTTGTGGGCGCCGCGCACCTAACCCACTGAAAATATGGCGCGCCCGACAGGAGTCGAACCTGTGACCTTCGGCTTCGGAGGCCGACACTCTATCCAGCTGAGCTACGGGCGCGAGGGCTGTAGAGAATACCGCTTCGGCGGGCCGAACGTCTATGCCAGCGCGGGGCGGCCGGGCGCCGGGCGCAAGGATCGGACCGCGGGTGTCATGCCGCCCCTCCTGGCCGGGGCTAGGTCCGCCCGCCGGCGCGGGTGCCGCGGGCGTAGGACAGCCCCAGGTTGGCCTGCTGGCAGAAGTGCTTGAAGCTGGTGTAGCTCTCCGCGTCCAGGGGCCGCCCGCTGGGCTCGCGGTCGGCGTAGAACAGGCCGATGGTGCGGTTCTGCACCACGATCGGCATGACGAAGAACCCGTTGGCGCCGGTAAGGGCGGCCACCTGCGGCGTGAGCAGCGGCGCGAGGCGCGGCTCCGGGGGCTGGGTGACCCACAGGGACTCGCCCTCTTCCAGCGTGTGGACGAAGATATTCCGGCTCCGATGGGTGGTGTCGATGGTGAAGCGCTCGCGCACGTCGTCCGGTCCCCAACCGAGGGCGTAGCGGGCCTTCAGGGTACGGCGGTCGGCGGTGAGCAGCGCGAACAGGGTGCGGTCGAGACCGATGCCCCGGTGCACGCCCTCCAACACCATTTCGAGCAACAGGTTGAAGTCCGGGTTGGTTTCCAGCAGGCCCGAGAGTTCCCGCAGGATCTGCAGTTGCAGCATGGGGTCGGGTTCCGGGAACGGTGCCGGCGCCGCTTCGGCAACAGTGTCTGCGCCCGCGCCCGTGCCCGGTGCGCTCTGTGCCGCGCCGGGGCGCTTGGCGGAGCGCGGCCGGGGGATCAGGCTGTCCGCGTAACCGGCCCCGTAGTAGACCGCGGTCTTGGCCGCCTCGTCGGCATTGGCATGCACGAGCCGGGTGACCTGATCCAGCGGCAGGTACAGTGACTCCGCCACCCGGTCCAGGAGGGCGTCCATCTCCGGGGCGTCCCAACCCGCTTCCGCCTCGGCGGCCAGTTCGTGACCGAGGGCCACGTTGCGCACGCGCGGGTCTTCGTCCTGTTTGTCGTCGACTGCGTGTTCCAGCAACTCGCCGAGCTGCCACTCGTGGGTCAACTCCCGGGTCAGGTCACGCAACTCGAAACCCAACACCGCGCGTTCCGCGGCGCGCGGGTCCTGGCCCGGCCGGCGCAGGGCCGCGTCCAACTGGTCCGCGAGTTCCTCCGAAAAACTCCAGAACGCCAGGGACCCGAGGTGGTAGAGCAGCGTGGCGATGAAGACTTCTTCGGGCGCGTCGTCTTTGCGTTTCATGGCGAAGGTCCGTGCCTGGACCGCGGCGTGGAACGAGCGCGCCATGCCGCGCGTCACGCGCTCCTTGCCGCGCCCGCTGGCCATGGCCTCCACCACCGCGATGGACAGGCAGATGCTGCGTACCGCGTCGAATCCGAGGACCACCACGGCGCGGCTGATGGTGCTGATCCGGTGCCCGCTCTGGTTGTAGAACGGGCTGTTGGAAACCCGCAATACCCGTGCCGTCATGCCCGCGTCCTGCAGCACCACCCGCGCGAGTTCCGCCGCCGAACTGCCGTCGGACGCAGCGATCCGCGAGAGATCGCGCGCGGTGCCGGCGAATACCGGCATGCCTTGCGCGTTGAGCCGCTCCACCCATCCACGCAGGCCGAGTTCGCCTTCCGGGGCAGGATGCTGCACCATGTCGGCGGCGGGTTCGGCGCGCGGGTCCAACACCTGGGCGGGGCCGGATGACGGCGTGGGGTCCATACGGCTCGGTCCTTGGGGTTCGAGGGGCCCGGGGGTGGCGTGAATCGGTCTCGCCTTCATGTCGGTTCCGGGGGGTGAGAACTGAAGCCCGGTCGATGGGCGACGGAGTAAAAGTTCTACCGTGCTGTGGCTCTCCTATATTCTGCTGGGAATGTTCGCGGGTGTCACCGCGGGTCTGCTGGGGGTGGGCGGCGGGCTGATCATCGTGCCGGTATTGGCCCTGTTGTTGCGCGGCCAGGGCGTCGGTGAGGATCTCGTGATGCATCTGGCGGTCGGGACGTCACTGGCCACCATCGCATTCACCTCCCTGTCGTCCGGTTATGCCCACCATCGCCGCGGCGGCGTGTCCTGGCCGGTGTTCGCACGCCTCGCGCCGGGGATCGTGGTGGGCGCCGGGCTGGGCGCGGTAGCGGCGGCCCTGCTGCCGGCGCACGGGCTGCGCGCAGTGTTCGGTCTGTTCGAGTTGGCGGTGGCCGCGCAGCTCGCCTTCGGTCGTCCGCCGGCCCCGCACCGCCAACTTCCGGGGCCCATCGCCACCGGGTTCGTGGGTACCGCCATCGGGGCGGTCTCCGCGCTGCTGGGGATCGGCGGCGGTTCGCTCACCGTGCCGTACCTGGTCTGGTGCAATGTGCCGATCCGCACCGCGGTGGGCACCTCCGCCGCGTGCGGTCTGCCCATTGCCCTGGCCGGTGCCGCGGGCTTCGTCATCACCGGCTGGAATGCGGCGGGATTGCCGCCCGGCGCCAGCGGGTTCGTGGTCTGGCCCGCGGTGGCGGGGGTGGCCATCGCCAGCGTGGCGTTCGCGCCGCTGGGCGCGTGGATCGCCCATCGCGTGCCGACGGTCGCGCTGCGGCGCGGGTTCGCGTTATTCCTGGTGGCGTTGGCGGTGAAGGTGCTGTGGGGGTGACGCTACGGTTTCAGGGCGGCGTGTCTAGCCGCCGGTCATGGACATGAAACGCACCACCTTTTCGGGGTGTTCGCGGAACTCATGGCGCTCCGGCTTGCGCGCGATGGCCTGATGTACCGCGTGGTCCAATGCCGTGTCGTCGGCCCCGGCGCGCAACAGCGTGCGGAAGTCGAAGCTGTGCTCCTGGCCCAGGCACAGGTAGAGGATGCCGTCCGCCGCCAGCCGCACCCGGTTGCAGGTGGCGCAGAAGTGCTGGGAGATGGGGGTGATGAAACCGATGCGCAGATCGGTCCCCGCCACCTGGACGTAACGGGCCGGACCGCCGCCGGGCATCACCCCGGGGAGCAGCTCGAAGCGGTCTTCCAGGCGGCGGCGCACGGTCTGCAGATCAATATAGTGGCCGCTGGCGGCGCGCCCGGAATTCCCCATCGGCATGGTCTCGATGAGCCGCAGGGTGAAACCGTGCTCCAGGCAGAAGCGCACCATGTCCTCCACCTCGTCGTCGTTGACCCCGCCCATCACTACCATATTGAGCTTCACTGGACTTAGGCCCGCGGCCTTCGCCGCCATGAGCCCCGCGATGACCTTGTCCAGCCGCCCGCCGCCGGTGATCGCGCGGAAACGCTCGGGGCGCAGGGAATCGAGACTCACGTTGACGCGCCGCACGCCGGCCTGGTGCAGGGCCTGTGCACAGCGCGCAAGGCGCACCCCGTTGGTGGACAGGGAGAGGTCGTCGAGCCCCGGCAGCCGCGCCAGGCGTGCCGCGAGTTCCGGGACGCCGCGCCGCACCAGGGGTTCGCCGCCGGTGATGCGCAGACGCCGCACGCCGAGCCGCGCGAAGGCCCCGATCACCCGCTCGATCTCCTCGAAGGTCAGCCAGTGCTCCGGTTCCTCGAAACCGTCGTAGCCCTTGGGCAGGCAGTACTGGCAGCGCAGATCGCAGCGGTCGGTGACCGACAGCCGCACATAGTCGATGGTCCTGCCGAACGGATCGGTGAGGGGCATGGTGCATCCAGTGGGTGGAGCAGGCCGCCGGCCGGGCTGGATCGCGGATGGCACACCGCGACCGCGGGCCCGTCGATTTCAGGATGGGCGTGCGGATGAGCGGCGTCAACCACGGTGGTGGTGGGGGGATGGGCCGGGAGGGGGCCGATCAAATTGCCCGATTTGCCGCGCGTTGAGTGAAACGTCAGGGCGGCTTGTTTCAATACCCCCAAAAGATCGCATTTTTCAACCGCGCGCGTCGCGACGGTGTCGAAGGCCTAGCCGACCCTGCGTCGAGGTGGGCGCAGGGAGTGCGCACTAGGCGCGCACGTCGAGGGGGGGTCCCCAAGCAGTGGGATCCGAATGGCTGGGACCGCGTGCGGTGCCGCGGTACCGCTCGACACCAGCGCGGGCGTTGGCGGCCGAGACCCGGGGCGCATCGCGGGCGCGGCTGATGGGCCCCTCCGCAGGCGGTTCCCAGTTGCCCGTAGCGGTGAGACGGACCGCCGCGGCCGTTAGCCGGACCTCCTCCATAGTGGGTTGCCAGGGCGCTTGGGCGGTGGCCATCCGAACCCGGACCCGCTCTGCCTCCGGGCCCGGGGCCCGGTGCTGGGGCGGTGGTGGCCAGATCCGCTGCGGAGCGGTGGATCGCCCCACCCGGCGTGCCACAGGTGGGGTGGGGCGCAGTGATAACGACGGGAACGGTTGCGCCGGTCCGGCGGGTGGCGGCTGGTCGGCCCGGGTATCCAGGGCCGCGCCGGACCCGGAGGCGCGGGGAGCCAGGTGGGCGGGTGCGGTGAACGAGGCGACTTCCATGACGGATGCCGATGGGGCGGGGGACTGATCGGTCCCCTGCGGGGGCGGTTACGCCTGGACGTTCAGCAGGGTCCCGATGGCGGTGTCGACCGCATTGAGGGCCTGTACCGAGGCGGCTACCTGGAGCTGGTCCTGAGGCAGGTTTACCAGCGGCCCGAGCACGCTGGGCGGTGCCCCCGTGCCGTTGCGCAGGTTGGCGTCGGCGATGGCCTGGGCGTTGCGGTTCAGGTCGGTGAGGCCGCGTTGGATCCCCAGCACGGCCGGGCCGACGGCAGAGATACTCATGGGCAACCCCTTGCGCCCGGATGGATGGGCGCGGTTACTTCGTGGCGCGGTGCGATGCCGCCGGGGTTCCTTGACGTTGGGTCCGGGCGGTTCGCGAACCGCCCGGTGCGTACTCCTGATACGTGGGGTAGCGGCAGCGCGGCCCGATCCTTGAGCCGCCGGCTCCGTGGGGCTGGATGGCGGCGGTGGCCCGCGGTCCCAGGTCACCGGGAGGGAGGTGTCGAGCGGGCGGGCTGCGCGCCTGCCGGAGCCGTCCTGGCGTTCGGTTCCGTGCGGCCCAGCGGTCCGAAGCGCGCCAGTTGAGTGGCTATCCACGTCGCGGTTTCACTGGTGCGGGCTCGGCCAAGGCGGCTGCCGCTGATCGCGCCCTGGAACGGAGTACAAACCCGTGCACAATCTGGCTATACTGTGGGCCGCCTTTTTCGGGGGCCTAAACGGGTCTGCGCGCGTGGCTACGCCGTGCGGCGGATCCTATGGCCGGGATCGTGACGCGAGGAGTCGGAAGTGAGTCATCAAGACGACGTATTCATCTCAACCTTCAAGGGCATTCTCATTGTCCTTGCCGGGCTGGCAGTGGTATTCGTATTGGTTGCGCACTATCTCGAAGGCCGCTTCGATACCGCCAATACGGGCCAGAGCCGTGCGGCCCAGGCGCAGTTGTTGGCGCGGATCGCCCCGTTAGGCCAAGTGCACGTAGCGGGCGAGCCCGCGCCGTCCGCCGCCGCCCCGGCGGCTGCGAAGGCAAAGATCATGACCGGCGAGGAGGTATACCACACGGTGTGTTCCGCCTGTCATGCCACGGGGGTCATGGGTGCGCCGAAGTTCGGCAACAAGGTGTTGTGGGCGCCCCACGTGGCCAAAGGCATGGACGTACTGTTCCAGCATGCCTTGCACGGGTTCAAACTGATGCCCCCCAAGGGTGGGTCGAACCTGCCGGATCAGGACATCAAGAACGCTGTGGAGTACATGGTCTCCCACTCTAAGTAGCCGGCCAGCGGCGACGGCGTGCGTGAGGCCGGGGCAACCCGGCCTCACGCGTTTTTGAACCGGCATTTACGCAGTAGGTGGTACGGAGCGGTCCAGGCGCCGGTAGCCGATGGCCTCGGTGAGGTGGGTGGTGCGCAGTTCCGCGGCGCCTGCCAAATCGGCAATGGTGCGGGCGACCTTCAGAATCCGGTGATAGGCGCGCGCCGACAGGTTCAAGTGTTCCATGGCCTGTTCCAGCAGACGCGAGTCCTCCGGGCGCAGGGCGCAGAACTGTTCCACTTCCCGGTTGGCCAGGCCGGCGTTGGGTTTGCCGCCTCGTGCGATCTGCCGCGCCCGCGCCTGGGATACGCGTTGCCGGATTTGGGCGGAGCTCTCGCCGTCGGGTCCGCGCGCCAGTAGCCGATCCTGGGGTACCCGCGGCGCCTCTACGTGGAGGTCGATGCGATCCAGCAACGGCCCCGAGACCCGCGCACGGTAGCGCTGTACCTGCTCGGGGCTGCACCGGCAGCGCCCCCGTTCGTCGCCGAGGTAGCCGCAGGGGCATGGGTTCATCGCCGCCACCAGTTGGAACCGGGCCGGGAAGTCCGCCTGCCGCGCTGCCCGGGAGATCGTGATATGCCCCGATTCCAAGGGTTCCCGCAACACCTCCAGCACGCGTCGGTCGAACTCCGGCAATTCATCCAGGAACAGCACACCATGGTGTGCCAGGGAAATCTCCCCAGGGCGCGGCGTGCCGCCACCGCCTACCAGTGCCACGCCGGAAGCCGTGTGGTGGGGCGCGCGGAACGGGCGTCGGCGCCACGCGGGTGGGGTGAACCCCTGGTGACTGATGGAGACGATGGCCGCGCTTTCCAGGGCCTCGTGTTCTTCCATGGGGGGAAGGATGCCCGGCAGGCGGCTGGCCAGCATGGACTTGCCGGTGCCCGGCGGGCCGATGAACAGCAGGCTGTGACCGCCGGCGGCGGCGACCTCCAGGGCGCGTTTGGCTTGATACTGGCCGCGCACGTCGTTCAGGTCGTCGAACGCCGGGGGCGCGTCGGCCCAGGCGGGGCGCGCGTGGGGGAGCAGGGGCTGGCGGCCGGTCAGGTGGGCGCAGACCTCCAATAAAGAGTCCGCCCCCAGTACCCGCAGGCCGCTGGCGAGCGCCGCCTCGTCGGCATTGGTACGTGGAACCACCAGGGTCCGCCCGTCGTGGCGGGCCTGGAGGGATGCGGGCAGCACTCCCCGAACCGTCCGCAATTCCCCCGTCAAGGCGAGTTCGCCGAGGAATTCGTACTGTCCCAGGACGTCCGCGGGGATCTGGCCGGAAGCCGCCAGCACCGCGAGGGCGATGGCGAGGTCGAAGCGCCCACCCTCTTTGGGCAGGTCCGCCGGGGCCAAATTGATGGTGATGCGCCGCGCCGGGAATTCGAAGGCGCTGTTGACCAACGCGCCGCGCACCCGGTCTTTGCTTTCTTTGACGGCGGTCTCCGGCAGCCCCACCAGGGACAGGCTCGGCAGGCCGTTGGCGAGATGAACTTCCACCGTAACCAGCGGAGCGCTGGTGGCGTCCTGCGCACGGCTGTAGGCAATCGCTAGCGACATCGGCATCCTTTCCTGAAAGCGGCGGGACGCGGCGCCGTGTTCCTGTGGCGCCACCCGGGGTACGCGACCCGCGGTGTGTCTACTCCGGCTTGCGGTTGAGTAGCTGCTGTTCCAGGGCGGCGACCTGCGCCTCCAAGCCTTCCAGCTTCTCCCGCGTGCGGCTCAGCACCTGTACCTGCACGTCGAATTCCTCCCGGGTTACCAGATCGAGCCGCGCGAAGGCGCCCTGCAGCGCGGCACGCAGGTTCTTCTGGAGGTCCTCCTGAAGGCCGCGTATCGCTGGCGGGACCGCGTCCGCCAAGCGCCGCGCCAGGTCATCCAGGATCTTGGGGTCCATGGTGTCGGGTCCTGTTGGCGACTTCAACCCGTAAGTCTACGCCAATGGACGCTTTGCTGTCCCGCGACGGGGCGGATGCATTGCGCCACTGCGGCGGTTGCCTGGGCGCGGGCGCGAACGCACTTTAGTTGTGCATCGCCCGCGGCGGGGCTCCCCATTTTAGTGCATAGTTCCTGGCCCAATCGGACCGATGTTTAATAAATAATTGATTATATTGCGTATATATCCTTGGCACAGGTCGTGCAAATGTGCCTACGGGGATTCTTCCACTACACCATCGATACGGTTGAGCACGGGGAGGTCTTTACCATGCCAGCGCTTACCATCACTTGCTTTGCCGCGGGGATGCCGGGGTGTGCGGGAGCCTCCCGCGCCGGAGTTGCGGGCAAGTCCACGGCGCCGGTGCCCTCCCCCAGCGGCCAGATTCTGGCCGCTGGACGGATCGGGATCAACGGTTACGTGGAGCGGTCCGGGACCCACCGCTTTGTGCGGCAGGCCACCGACCGGATTTTCGGCACGCAACTCATCCGTTCCATTTCAACACGGGCGACTTGTCGATGAGCCGGAGCAGCAGCGATGGTTTCGGTGGCGCCGCGGTGCTGAACGTCGGGCCGGACGCTGGCGTGACCGCGCTGTCCGGGATCAGCAACACCGGCCAGTTCGACGCGCAGCAGGCTTGCCGGAGTTACCCCACCGGGCCCGCCTCCCTCGCCTTCGGGAAGATGGCCGCCCTGATCGGGGTCGAGGTCATCCCGAGTCCCAACGACTGGAACTTCCCCGCGGATGCGGGGTTCGTGAAGAGCCAGGATACGCTTGCCATTGAGGGCATCTACCGGTTCTGACCCGGGCGCGGTCAGATCTTCGTCCCCCGGTGAGTCCTGGGTGTCAGGCCATCCGGGGGGCAATACAGAGGAGCCAATGCGATGAAGCTTGTGACCGCTATCATCAAGCCGTTCAAGCTGGACGACGTGCGGGAGGCCCTGTCCGATATCGGGGTGCAAGGCATTACCGTAACCGAAGTGAAGGGCTTCGGACGGCAGAAGGGCCATACCGAACTCTACCGTGGCGCAGAGTATGTGGTCGACTTCCTGCCCAAGGTGAAGGTGGAGGTCGCGATTGACGATGGTCTGCTGGACCGGGTGATTGACGCGGTTCGCAGCGCAGCGCAGACCGGAAAGATCGGCGACGGGAAGATTTTTGTCTATAACCTTGAACAGGCAATTCGCATCCGTACCGGTGAGACCGGCACGGATGCGCTTTAGGCCAGGCGGGAGGACCTCCACATGAAGATTCGTTTGTACACGGGCGCTCGCGGCGTCCTGGCGATAGCGGCCTTGTTGTTGCCCACCCTGGCGATGGCCGATACTGCGGCCAAACTCAATTCGGGCGACACCGCCTGGATGCTCACCTCTACTGCATTGGTCCTGCTGATGACCGTGCCCGGCCTGTCGTTGTTCTACGCGGGCATGGTTCGGGCCAAGAACGCCCTGTCCGTCATGGTGCAGTGTTTCGCCATCACCTGCTTGGTCACGGTGCTATGGACGCTCTATGCCTACGGGCTGGCGTTCGGGGACGGCGGGAGCATGCAGCAGTGGATCGGTGGATTGGGCAAGGCCTTCATGGCCGGCGTGGGGCGTGACACCCTAAGCGGCACCATTCCAGAAACCGTGTTTTCCATGTTCCAGCTCACCTTCGCCATCATTACCCCGGCGTTGATCGTGGGCGCCTTCGCCGAGCGCATGAAATTCTCGGCGATGCTATGGTTCGTCGGGCTGTGGCTGACCTTCGTGTATGCCCCCATTGCCCATTGGGTCTGGGGCGGAGGCTGGCTCGGAGGCCGCGGTGCCCTGGACTTCGCGGGCGGGACCGTGGTGCACATCAACGCCGGTGTGGCCGGTCTGATGGCGGCCCTGGTCATGGGCAAGCGCAAAGGCTATCCGGGTACCGCGATGCCGCCTCACAGCCTGATGCTCACGCTGGTGGGTGCCGGGATGCTGTGGGTGGGCTGGTTCGGTTTCAACGCCGGCAGCGAGTTGGCAGCCGACGGCACTGCGGGGATGGCGATGGCGGCCACCCAGATCGCGACGGCGACCGCCGCGCTGGCCTGGATGTTCAGTGAGTGGATCGTCCACGGTAAACCGAGCGCCCTGGGTATCGCCTCCGGTGCGGTCGCGGGTCTGGTGGCCATCACGCCGGCCTCGGGCTTCGTGGGTCCCATGGGGGCCATCGCCATCGGTGTTGCCGCTGGCGTGGGTTGCTACTTCTCGGTGGCAAAGCTCAAGCCGATGTTTGGCTACGACGACTCTCTGGATGCCTTCGGCGTGCATGCCGTCGGTGGGATCATCGGTGCCATGCTCACCGGCGTGTTCGTGGCCAAGGGCCTGGGCGGTGCCGGACTCAAGGAAGGCGTCACCATGGGCCACCAAGTCTGGACCCAGGCGGTGGCCGTCTGTTCGACTTTGGGCTATGACGCCGTGGTCAGCTTCATCCTGCTGAAGATCGTGGACGCCTTCATCGGCCTGCGAGTCAGTGAAGAGGCGGAGACCGAAGGCCTGGATCTCGCCCTCCACGACGAGCGGGCTTACAACCTCTGACCGGGGCATGTGCCTCCTCCAATTGCGGGCGCTTCGGCGCCCGCTTTTTTTGTGGTATCCCTGCCCGAATCACGGTCCGGATCGAGAAACGGCCACTCCCCCTGGCTTTACCCCTTGTTTTCGCTAGAATAGACTGGGCGGAACAGGGGGTGCGCGGCGGCGGGCTGGGTCGCTGGCGCTTCTGCCTTCCCGCCGCCAGAGCCCCTGTGCAGCGGGCTCTCCCACCTCAGGTTGGAGCGATGCCAACGCCGCGATCCGCCGCGATTGCCCTCGACGCGTTGCCTGCGCCGGTTCCGGAGCCGGAACGCTTGTGGCGCCGGGTCACCGCCCTGTTCGTGGCCGGTGGCCTGCTGGTGTTGATAGTCTTCGGGGTGTGGAGTTGGCAGGAGACCTATGATCGGGTGGACTCCGCCCTGACCATCGAGGTGCGGATGGCCGCCGATGCGGTGCAGGCCGCCCTGAGAGGCCTCGGCAACGACCTGCCCTATCTGGGTGAACTGCTCCTGCAACAGACCCCGCCGTCCCTGGAAGGCCGCTATCGGATCCTCCACACCTACGATAGCCGCCACCCGGACGTGGCCAGCATGGTGTTGTTTACTCCCGATGGCAGGATGCTGCTCAATACCGCGCGTCCGCTTGGGGCCCGGCTTCCAGATCCGCGCCGCCATCCGGCGATACTGGCCAGCATCCGCGCCGCTTTGCGCGCCCCCGACCTCTGGGTTGGCCGTACCCAGAAAGGCTTGGTGTTGGGTGCTTGGCGTATCCCGGTGCGTTACGTGGTGCGCGGCCCCCGGGGTACCCCACGCTACATCCTGCAGGCCTCCATGCTTCTGTCCACCCTCACCCGGGACTGGGTCCAGATCCAGCTCTCATCGGGTGCCGCTATCGGACTGATCCGCAACGACGGGATACATCTGGCGCGGTTGCCGGCCCCACACCCGGAGCGGCTCTATAGCACGACGATGACCGGCCCGCTGATAGAAACCATGCACGCGCATCCGGCGCGGACCGGGGGTGGCTACGAGGGACAGGTGCAAAGCGACCGGACGCGGCGCATCGGCCGCTATGCGCGTCTCCGGGACTTTCCCATGGCGGTCTACATTAGCGTGCCGATGCGTACCGTCTGGGCGGCTTGGTGGCGGACCAGCGCCCCGTTTCTGGGCCTCGGGTTGTTCGGGCTCGTGGGCTATGTGGGCCTGGCGCGGGTGCTGCTGAGCCGCGAGCGTGGCCACCTGCGCGCCCTCGCCCAGGAGAGCCGCCGGGATCCGCTCACCGGCCTGCCGAATCTGCTGGCGGCGCGGGAGTGGTTGGACCGCACCCTGGTGGACGCGCACGGGCCCGTGGGACTGCTGCAAGTGCATCTGGACGACTTCGCCGATGTCCACGACGTCCTGGGCGCGGCGGGAGGGGACCAAGTGCTCCATGAGGTGGCCATCCGGCTTCAGACTCACCACACGGACCCGCAGGGTCTGGTTGCCCACCTGGGCGTGGAGCAGTTCCTGGTGGGTGTCCCGGGGGCCGATCTGCTGCGGGTCCACCGCTTGGCGCGCGTCCTGCAGGACGCTATCAACCAACCCCTGGAGATCGGCGAGCACACGCTGCGGCTGCACGCCAGCATCGGGGTGACCGCATTCCCGGACGATGCGGATACCGCTGATGATCTGCTGCGCGCGGTGGCCAGCGCGGTGCATGTGGCCCAACACGACGGGCGCGGGATCATCGGCCTATATGATCCGGACAGCAGCCGGCAAAGCGTGGCCCGGGTGCGGTTTCAGCATGCCATCGAACGGGCCCTGGCCCGGGACGAGTTCGTGATCCACTATCAGCCGATGATCGCGTTGGATACCCGCCGGGTAGTGGGGGCCGAGGCCTTGATCCGCTGGCAGGATCCGGAACGGGGACTGGTGCCGCCGGCGGAGTTCATCCCGCTCGCAGAGGCCACGGGCTGGATTTCCGCCATCGGAGAGTGGACCGTACGGCGGGTGTGCCGCGACTGGACCGAGTGGCAGGCGACCGGTCTGCGCCTGCGGATATCCGTCAACCTGAGCGCCGACGAGTTCCGCAACCCGGATTTTCCGCTCAAACTGCGCCGTGCATTGGCGGTGGCCCATATGGATCCCACGTCCCTGGAGTTTGAGGTCACCGAAACCGCGCTGATGCAGGACGTGCAGCGCAGCGCCCATACCATGCACAGCCTGGTGGACCTCGGCCTGCGCTTCGCCATCGACGATTTCGGCACCGGCCACGCTTCATTGGCCTACCTGCGGCGATTGCCGGTGCAGGTGATCAAGATCGATCAGGAGTTTGTGCGGGGTCTCGATGTCGACGGCGTGGATCGGGCCATCGTCCAGGCGGTGACCGCGCTGGCCCAGGGCCTGGGTTGTACCACGGTGGCGGAAGGGATCGAGACCGAGGCCCAATACCGGATTCTAAAGGACCTCGGTGTGCACGCGGGACAGGGATTCTGGATCAGCCATCCCCTGCCGCGCGAGGAGTTCGCAACTCTGGTGCGCCGCTACGTGCATCTCCCTCCGTCCGGGCTGGACGGCGACGCGGGGGGTGCGTCGGAGCGCAGCTGATGCCCGGCGTCGGCGCTTCTGCGTTGAATGTCCGGCCGACGCGTCAGTCGAGGTGTTTGTGGGTGCCGTCGCAGTATGGGTGCTGCGCGCTGTGCTTGCATCCGCACAGGGCCACCTGGGCCGTTTCGGTGACCTCGAACTTCACTGGCGAGAAGCCGGTATCCTTGTGGGAACCATCACAGAAGGGTTGATTTTGGGAACGTCCGCAGGCGCACCACCAGTAGGTGCCCGGTTCCAGTTCCAGCAGAAAAGGACCCTTTTGGACGACGACCGGCTCTTTCATCAGGACCTCTCGACCGTGGATTCGGCTGACGCCGGCAGATGGACACGGTTACCATACCGGATGGATCTCGAATCTGTAAAGACACCGGCGCCCCACCGGAATCGCGCGCACCGCGTGGAGCAGCGGTTCTGAGCCGGTTGCACGTCGAGCAGCTGCGCACCCCGTTTCTCGGGCCAGTGGATTTTGTCCTGGGTCCTGGGGAGTGCGCGGCGCTCAGCGGCCCGTCCGGTGCGGGCAAGACCTTGCTGTTGCGGGCCCTGGCAGACCTGGATCCGCACGCGGGTGAAGTCTATCTGGACGAAGTACCCGCGCGCCGTTTTGCGCCCCCGGACTGGCGCCGTCGCGTGGGCCTGCTGCCGGCGGAGAGTCCGTGGTGGGCGGATCGGGTGGGCGCACACTTTCCCGCCGCCGGGGTCGCCGGGCTGGAACGGCTCGGATTCGGACCGGAGGTGCTCGGTTGGGAGGTGCGCCGTTTGTCCACCGGTGAACGCCAGCGGCTGGCGCTATTGCGGTTGTTGGTGAACCAGCCACAGGTGCTGCTGTTGGACGAGCCTACCGCCAACCTGGATGCCAACAGCCGCGGCCAAGTCGAAGCGCTGATCGCGGACTACCGCCGTGTCCACCACGCGCCCGTGGTCTGGGTCGCGCACGACGATGCCCAACTCGGCCGCATTGCCACGTGCCACTTCCGTATGTTGAACGGACAGTGGCTCATCGGTGCGGAGGCCGCGTGCACCTGATCCAACTCACCGCGCTGGACCTGGGGCTCGCGGCCTTGCTGGTGGTGGCGTTGGCGGCACTTTCCGTGCGGCTGCGGCTGGAAGTGGCGCGCCCGCTGCTCATTGCCGCATTGCGCACCACGGTCCAACTGCTCCTGGTGGGGCTGGTGCTCAAGGCAGTGTTTGCCCAGGTGCACTTGGTTTGGATCGGCGCCATCTCCGTGGTGATGCTGCTGATGGCGGGTCGTGAGGTGATGGCGCGCCAGCGTCGGCGGCTCGCCGGCTGGTGGGGCTTTGGGGTTGGGACGCTGTCGATGTTTGTATCCTCCTTCTCTGTGACCTTGCTGGCCCTGGTGGTGGTCATCGGTCCCCAGCCGTGGTACCAGCCCCAGTACGCGATTCCATTGCTTGGGATGCTGCTGGGCAACACCATGAGCGGGATCGCGGTGGCCATGGACCGGCTTACCCAATCCGCCTGGCAGCAGCGCGCCATGATCGAGGGGCGGCTGCTGCTGGGAGACAACTGGAGCGAGGCCATCGGCGAGATCCGCCGCGAGAGCACCCGCAGCGGACTCATCCCCATCCTCAACGCCATGGCGGCGGCGGGCATCGTCAGCCTGCCGGGCATGATGACCGGTCAGATCCTGGCCGGCAGCCCGCCGGTGGAGGCGGTGAAATACCAGATCCTGATCATGTTCCTGATCACCGCCGGCACCGGGTTCGGCACCGTCGGGGCGGTCTGGCTGGGCGCGAAGCGCCTGTTCGACGAACGCCAGCGGCTGCGTATCGACCGGCTGCGGGAACCCGCCTGATCCAGGTCGTTTTACAGTTGCGCCGCGCGCCGACCGCTATAACCTTCGGACAACCCGGAACCGAGGGGGGTATAACCATGTCTCGCGCATTGCCCGGCGCCCTGCTCATGATCCTGTCGCTGTTCCCCGGCGTCGGGGCGGGCGCGGGGATCTACCGCTGGGTGGGCGCCGACGGCAGCGTCCACTTCGGGGACCAGCCCGGTGCCTTGGGCGCCACCCGGGTCACGCCCGCGCCCGCGCCCCCGGCGAGCGAGGATCCCGACCGCGCCGAGCACGAACTGCGCCGCAAGCGTTTGCTGCGCGCCTTCGACGAAGAACATGCCGAGAAACGCGCGCGCGAGGAGCGTGCCCAGCGCGAAGCGCAGCAGCGTAAGCGCAACTGTGCCGTCGCCCGTGATCGTCTGCGGGTTTATGCGTCTGCCCACTATCTGTACGACATAGACGCCCGGGGAAACCGGGTCATCCTATCGGATGCGGCGTACGCCAAGACCATGGAGCAGGCCCGTCAGGCGGTACAGCAGTGGTGCGGGGATGGAAGCGGCTGACCCAGGCGCCGTCCCCACCCGAGCGGCGGGGACGGCGGGGCGACAGATGGATCAGAAACCGCCGGCGGGCGGGGCGCTGGGATGGATATACGCCCACCCCTGGGCCTCCCGCAGGGTGATTTCTCCGACCCCTGACGGGACGATCGTGATGAAGGGGTAGAGATCCTTGGTTCCAGCAGATTCTTTATGCTGTTCAATGCTTTCTTGATGAATTTGTGACCGCCATGATCAATCTGGAAGATCGCACTGTAGTGGTGGCCCTGGACCGCCTCCGCGGGCGCGCTCATGCCGTCATGGGATGCGGCCAGCGCCGCCGGGGACAGGCCGGCGAACAATGCGGTGGCCAGTGCCACCAGCAGTGCGCCGGGGAGCCGTATGTTGAATCGATTTGCCATCGTGATTCCTCCATCCTCAATTTATAATTTGGGTAATGTTGCTACGGTGGGACGATCGGCGCCGTGCCACTATTCCATATGTCGTGCCGCTGATTGCACTACTAATCGATCGGATGGACCGTTAGTCCCTAATTCCCGGTGGTTTTCTGCGGTAGCCGCCAGCGCGCACGCCGCTGCCCTGCCGGCGCTGGGCACCCGCGCGATGGCCACCGCCGTAGTGGCGGAATGGTGACTCAGACGAGCTTTAGGACATCAGGGCCTGGTAGAAGAACTCCGGCACTGCCATGGACGCGCCATGGATGCCGGCGTTGTAGTAGCGGGTCTCAAACGGCTTGTCCCGGGCGTCGTCCTCCCGGAACCCCGAGAGCGGCATGTCTTTGCATGCCATGGTGGCGGACCACCAGCCCGAGGGATAGACGGGCTGCGGGAAGTGCAGGGTCAGAACGTCCAGGAAGCCGGCGCCGCGGATCGCCCCGTGCATGGCCTTCAGCAGTTCTGTGTGCAGCAGCGGTGACTCACTTTGAGCGACCAGCAGGCCGCGGCTGTTCAGAGCGCGCAGGCAGTCCCGGTAGAAGGTCTCCGAGAACAGGCCTTCCGCGGGTCCGATCGGGTCGGTGCTGTCCACAATAATCACGTCGAAGTATCCGGGGTCGGAGTCCTTCAGGAACCGGATCCCGTCGGTAAAGTGGAACTGCGCGCGCGGATCATGGTTGGCCTCGCACAACTGCGGGAAGTATTGTTCCGCCACGCGGGTCACGCGCTCGTCGATTTCCACTTGCTGCGCTTCCCGCACCTCCGGGTGCTTCAGGACCTCGCGCAAGGTGCCGCAGTCGCCGCCGCCGATGATCAGCACGCGCCGTGGATCCGGGTGGGTGTAGAGGGCGGGGTGGGACATCATCTCGTGGTAGATGAAATTGTCCCGGTCGGTGAGCATCACGAAGCCGTCGATGGTCATCAGGCGCCCGAAGGTGGCGGTGTCGTAGACCTCGATCCGCTGGTAGGGACTCTGCTCCTCGTGCAGCCGGCCCTTCCCGGTGAGACGCAGGGAAAATGCGGTGCCCGCATCCGCCGCGATTTCCGTGAACCACCCTTCATCCAGCTCGCTCAATGTACCGCCCTCGATCGTCGTGCGTTGCCGGTCGGATGATAGCCATCCCGGCGGCCCCGAGGCAAGGAACCCCGGCCGATTCCCGCGCGCGCTTGCAAGTTGGCGGGTGAAACTCGAAACTGTCCGCCATGGCCGACTGGGAACTGCAGGACGCGCGCGACACCTACAACATCGCTCACTGGGGGGGCGATTACTTTGACGTTGGCGAAGGCGGGCGTTTGGTGGCACGCCCCAGCCGTGATCACGGTCGGGAGCCGGTGGACCTGTACGAATTGGCGTACCGGATACGCGACGCCGGACTGTCCTGGCCGGTCCTGGTGCGCTTCGTCGATATCCTGCGCGATCGTGTGGATACCCTGGTGGAGGCGTTCGGTGTTGCCATGGGGGACGACGGCTACCAGGGTGCTTTCACCGCCGTCTATCCCATCAAGGTGAACCAACAGCGCAGCGTGGTGACCGAGATCCTTGGCCACGGCGACGGGCGCGTGGGCCTCGAGGCCGGCAGCAAGCCGGAGCTCATGGCGGCGCTCGCCCTGGTGCCCTCCGGCGGCGTGCTGGTGTGCAACGGTTACAAGGATCGGGAGTACGTCAGGCTCGCGCTGGTGGGCCGCGAATTGGGCCACCGGATATATATCGTTGTGGAGAAACTCTCCGAGCTCGATCTGGTGATCGAGGAATCCCGGGCCCTGGGCGTCACGCCACTGGTGGGGGTGCGCGTGCGGCTCGCCTCCATCGGCGCGGGTAAGTGGCAGAACACCGGTGGCGATAAGTCGAAGTTCGGCCTGTCCGCGGCTCAGACGTTGGAAGTGGTGCAGCGTCTCGACGCGGCGGGGCTGCTGGGTTCCCTGCAGTTGCTGCATTTTCACCTGGGTTCCCAGATCGCCAACATCCACGACATACAGCGCGGCGCCCGCGAGGCGGCGCGCTGCTACGCTGAGCTGCGCACCCTGGGAGTGCCCCTGGCCTGTGTGGACGTGGGCGGTGGTCTTGGGGTGGACTATGAGGGCACCCGTTCGCGCAGTTTCTGCTCAATGAATTATACGGTGCAGGAATACGCCCGCAACGTGGTGCATACCCTGTGGGAGGTGTGCGCAGAGCAATCCCTGCCCCACCCGGACATCATCACCGAGTCGGGCCGTGCCATGACCGCGCATCACGCGGTGCTGGTGACCAACGTCACTGATGTGGAGTGTGCCCCGGGCATCGCGTGCGACGGCGCCCCCGGGGATGACGAGCCGATGATCCTGCACGATCTGTGGCGCGCCTTGCAGGGTTTGTCGGAGCGCTCCGCCCTGGAGGTCTATCACGATACCGCGCACTGGCTGGCGGAGGCCCAGTCCATGTATACCCACGGGGTCCTTGATCTGGCCCAGCGGGCCCGGGCCGAGCAGATCTATTACGCGACTTGTTGGAAGGTGCGCCCGCTGCTGCAGCCGGCGATCCGGGCGCACCGCGACGTGTTGGACGAACTCAACGAGAAGCTCGCGGACAAATACTTCTGCAACCTGTCCGTGTTCCAGTCCCTGCCCGACGTGTGGGCCATCGACCAGATCTTTCCCATCGTGCCCCTGCATCGCCTGGACGAGGCCCCGGCGCGGCGCGCGGTGATCCAAGACCTCACCTGTGACTCCGACGGGCGCATAGACCACTACGTGGATCGTGACGGAATCGAGACCACCCTGCCCCTCCACGCGTGCCACCCCCGCGAATCCTACTTACTGGGCTTTTTCCTGGTGGGCGCTTACCAGGAGATCCTGGGGGACATGCACAACCTGTTCGGTGACACCGATTCGGTGAACGTGGTGCTGACCGAAGACGGCGGTTACCGGCTGGAGGAGGCTCAACGCGGCGACACCGTGGACGCGCTGCTGCGCTACGTGCACTTCGAACCGGAGGACCTGAAGGAACGCTACCGGGCCAAGATCCAGGCCGCGCCCCTCAGCGCCGCGCAGCGCACCGACTACCTGGAGATTCTGGAGGCGGGGTTGGAGGGCTATACCTACCTGGAAGACTGAGGCTCCTGCATCCACCGGTCCTGGAGGCGGCGCTTGCGGGGTGCCTCGGGCGCTGGCGTTCCCGTTCCCGGTGATCTGCTACCATGGGATAGTGCCCATTCGCGGTGTCGCTCGGGGGAGAGCGGGCCGATCACGGATGGGGTCAGGGACCGGACGGGAGGGTTGGGCCATGAACAAGCGTTCCATGATGCTGATGGGTTTGGTGCTGGGTGCGGGGACCGCCCAGGCGGCGGAGCAGGTGGTGCAGATGCGGTTGGTGACCCCCGCGGGTGTGGGGCAGGAGATCGGCACCATTCGGGTGACGAATACCCACTACGGTGCCCTGTTCACTCCGCAGTTGCACGGCCTGAGCGCCGGGATCCATGGGTTTCATCTGCACCAGAAGCCGGCCTGCGGGCCCGGTACGAAGGATGGCAAGACGGTTCCAGGTCTGGCGGCAGGCGGACACTTCGACCCGCGGCGGACCGGGCATCACGAAGGGCCTTACCGGCGCGGCCATCTGGGTGACCTGCCGGCGCTGTACGCGGACGCCGCGGGTGACGTAACCACCCCGGTACTGGCGCCACGTTTGAAGGTGAAAGACCTGAAGGGGCATTCCCTGGTGATCCACGCCGGAGGCGACAACTACTCGGACGCCCCCGCCGCCCTGGGTGGTGGTGGCGCCCGGGTGGCTTGCGGGGTGGTGCAGTAGCCGGGGTGGCAGCGGCGCCGCTCGGTCCGCAGGATCCAAGCCGCAAATCGGTGAAACCAGGCGCTACCTGCGTGGCTGTTTAACGGCTCCGGTTGGCGTACGCTGCGCCGCCGGGTTTGGCAGGCGGCGGTGTTGACGACGAGGAAAGACCGTTGGGTGGCCAGACCTGGGATCCGGAACGCTACCGGCGCAATGCACGCTTTGTGGCCGAGCTTGGGGAACCGCTGCTGGACTTGCTCGCGCCCGCGCCGGGGGAACGTATCCTGGATCTGGGCTGCGGGGACGGGGCACTCACCGAGAAACTCGCGGCACGCGGGTGCCAAGTCGTCGGCGTGGATGCCAGCGCCGCCCAGGTACAGGCGGCCCGCGCCCGCGGACTGGACGCGCGGGTGATGGACGGCGCGGCGCTCGATTTCGATGGCGAATTCGACGCGGTGTTCAGCAATGCCGCGTTGCACTGGATGGCGCAACCGCGTGCGGTGACCGAAGGCGTCTGGCGCGCACTGCGTCCCGGCGGACGGTTCGTGGCGGAGTTCGGCGGCGCGGGCAACGTGGCGGCGGTGCGTGCCGCCCTGCACCGGATCAGCACGCGCCACGGCATCGATCCCACGGCCGCGGATCCGTGGTATTTCCCGGCGCCGGAGGCGTACCGCGTCCTCCTTCAGAGCCAGGGTTTCCAAGTGGAACACCTCCAACACTTCGAACGCCCCACGCCCCTGCCCGGGGACATTCGTGGATGGTTGGAAACCTTCTGCGGAAGCTTCTTGGCAGCGCTACCTGTGGACCGCCAGGGGCGATTTCTGGACGAGGTCCGGGAGGCCCTCGGTGCCCTGTGTGGCGCCGACGGGCGTTGGGTCCTGGACTACGTGCGGTTGCGGGTGGTGGCCCATCGGCCCAGGGCGGTGTAAGGCGTTGCCATCCGATCACGCTGGCGGGTCGTCGACGCGGTTGCGGTCATGGGTGGTCGACGCCGGGTAGCTGGCGTCACCAGACGCGGCGGCCATGCGGCTCCCCGAGAAGTTCCGATGTTGAAGGTGAAGGACGCACGAACCATGAAGACGGGTTTCATTGGGCTCGGCGCCATGGGTTCGCCTATGGCCGCCAACCTCGCCCGTGCCGGGTTCCTGGAGGCGGTGTGGAACCGGACCCGCGCCAAGGCGGATGCGTTAGCCCAATCCACCGGTGTCGCGGTGGCGAGCGATCCGGCGGCGCTGGCGGCGCGCTGCGACGTGGTGTTGCTGAGTGTAGCGGCGGACCACGATGTCATCGCTATGATCGAGGCGCTGCTGCCGGCGGTGCGGCCCGGCACGGTGGTGGTGGATACCTCCACAGTACGGGCCGACACCGCCCGGCGCTGCGCGGAACGGCTGGCCTACGCAGGCGCGCAATTTCTGGATGCCCCGGTGTCCGGTGGAGTGGAAGGCGCGCGCAACGGCGCTCTCGCGATGATGGTGGGTGGCGCGGCGCAGGCCCTGGACCGGGTGCGCCCGGTGCTGGAATCCGTAGCGCAACGCATCGTGCACATGGGCTTGGTTGGGGCAGGGCAGGCCACCAAAGCGGTTAATCAGGTGATGGCCGCCGGAATCAACCAGGCGGTCAGTGAGGCGTTGGCCTTCGCCGCGGCCCTGGACCTGCCCCTGGATCGGGTCATCGATGTGGTGGGCGGCGGCGGCGCCGGAAACTGGTTTCTGAGCCATCGCGGCCCGGGGATGGCAGCCGGGCGTTTCGAACCCGGCTTCCGCGTGGCGCTGCATCGCAAGGATCTGGAGATTTGCCAGCAGATGGCCCAGACCTTCGGCGCCCACCTGCCCTTGGTGGAGATGACCCTGGTGCACTACCGGCGGCTGATGGACGCGGGCTTCGGGGACGCCGACATCTCGGTATTGTTCCGCGCGAAGCAGGAACAGTTCTCGAAAGAATAGCTTGTGAGACCAGAACCTCCGGCCTGCCTTTCCATCGTAGTAAGGGGGCGGCGGACCGGGGCAGTAGCATTGAACGTGTCGGCCAAGGCGAGAGACGGAAACGCCGCCTGCCTTCTTCGCTGCGCCTTGTCACCCGCATAATCGCGGTCGTTGATCCGTTCCCTGACGGCCACGAATCCCGGTACCACCGCCTGCGCCGCAAACCCCGGACCGTCGCTGCCTGCGCCGCCGAGCCCGGCCGGGGCACGCGCTGCTTGGTATCCGCTGCGCGTGCGGTACCGCTGTCGGAGGCCGGGTGGCGCTGCGGTCGCCGATTCCAATGCAACGAATTAATACCTCACAAGCGCCTTGGTGTATCCTGCGCCGACGCCGACCCGAGGACTGCGGCCCGGGCCCACCGCAACGAAGGAACGGACGAGATGTGGAAATACCGTCTTCCGCGCACCCATCACGGGGAACTGCTCCGGCGCGCCCGTGAGAAGGCCAAGACCCGCGACCTCAAGACCCTTGCCCGCTGGCTGGGCCGACTCCACAGCGCCGATGCCGCTCAGGTGCTGGAGAGTCTGCCCGCCGACCAGCGCACCGAGGTGTTCCGGCTGCTGAAGCACGGGGCCGCGGTGCCGGTCCTGCTCGAGTCGCGTTCCGAAGTGCATCGTGCGTTGATCGCCGATCTCTCCGACCGGGAGATCGCCGCCCTCGTCAGCGATGTTCCGGCCGACAACGCGGTGCGTATCCTGGAGATGGTCAGCCGCTCCCGGCGCGAAGAAATCGTTTCGCTGATTCCGGACCGGCTCCAGGAACGTTTCCGGTTGATGCTGGACTACCCTCAGAGCGCCATCGGCCGGCGCATGACCCGCCGGGTCCCCATCGTCGTGGGCCCGGACGCCACGGTGGAGGACGCGGTGAACCTGCTGCGCGCGGAACGCGAGCGCTATGTGTCTATTGAAACTGTCTTCGTGGTGGATCAGGACCAGTTGCTGATCGGCGTGCTCGCACTCAGCCGCCTGGTAATCGCTGACCGCGATCAGACCATGGGAGCGCTCATGGAACCGCCGCCGGTTCCGGTGCATCCGGAATCGGACCAAGGTGAGGTGGCGCGCCTGTTTGCCGCCTACAATCTGCTGACTCTTCCGGTACTGGATGAAACCGGACACCTGCTAGGCGCGGTGACGGTGGACGACATCGTGGACATCATCACCGCGGAGAACACCAAGGAGATCCTGCGCCTCGGCGGCGTTTCCGGCGAAGGGCAATTGGGACCCTACTGGAGCGGCAGTGTGATCCAGGTGGTGCGGCGGCGTTTTTCCTGGATCATCCTCCTGTTCCTGGCGGAGACCCTGACCGGGACGGTGTTGCGCGGCTTTCAGAACGAGATCCAAGCGGTGGTTGCCCTGTCGTTCTTCATCCCCCTGGTGCTGAGTACCGGCGGCAACACCGGCTCCCAGAGCGTGACCACCATCATCCGCGGTCTCGCCCTGGGCGAGGTCAACTGGAACGACTGGTGGCGCGCGGTGCGCCGCGAGTCCTATACCGGCCTGTTGTTGGGGCTCGCCCTGGGGGTCGTGGGGTTCTTACGCGTCATGCTATGGGGACAGCCCGCGCCCATTGCCACCACCATCGCCCTCACGGTGGTGGTGATCACGATCTGGGCCAACGCCGTGGGCGCGGTCATTCCTCTGGCGGCGTCGCGCTTGCGATTGGATCCCGCCGTGTTGTCCGCGCCGTTTATCGCCACCTTCGTGGACGCGACCGGGCTGTTGATCTACTTCAGCATTGCAAAGGTGGTGCTTAACCTGCACGGAGCCCCGAGCTAGACGTGATTGCGCAGCATCAACTCCTCGGGGTACGGGTGTAGATACACCTGCTGCGCGATGTACGGATCCGGCTGACGGCGGAAGTGGTGCTTGAACAGGGTGATCGGCACCACCAGGGGCAGCAGCCCGGTGCGGTACGCCTCGATCGTCTCCTGCAACTCCGCCCGGTCGTCCCGGTCCAGCACCCGCTTGAGATAACCGGACAGGTGCTGAAGCACGTTGGTGTGGCGCCGACGGGTGGCCAAGTGGCGCAGGGCCCCCATGAAGCCAGTGGCATACTCCGCGGCGAGGCCTTGCATCGACCGGGCCCCGGCATCCGCCACCAAACGGCCCAGCGTCCGATAGTGTTCCGTGCCATGGGACATCAAGGTCAGCTTGTGAGCGGCATGGAAGGCCACTAGCGCGCGCGGCGTGAGCCGCGCCGCACAGAGTGTGCGCCAGCGGTGGTAGGCGAATACCCGCTCGATGAAATTCTCCCGCAGCGCCGGATCGTTCAGCCGCCCCTCCTCCTCCACCGGCAGCAATGGGTGGCGCTTCACGATCTGCCGTGCATAGAGCCCGGTGCCGCGCCCTGCCACGCCCCCCGTGGTCCGGTACACCGGTACCCGGTCGAGTCCGCAGCTTGGCGAGCGGGCCTTGAACAGATAGCCGCTGAGGTCTGACAGTGCGGTGGCCGTGCGCCGTCCGAAGACGCGGAGCCGGTCACTCACGTCGAGCGCGGGGTCGCGCACCCCCACCGCGCGCGGGTGGTCCGGCGTGTCCACCAGCCGGATCGGGGGGCGCGGCACCCCAAGGCCGATGCCCACCTCCGGACACACCGGCACGAATTCAAAGTAACGGGCCAGGACCTCCGTGATGAACGGGTCGCGCTTATGGTTGCCGTCATAGCGCACCGGCTCGCCCAGCAGGCAACTGCTGATGCCGATGCGGATCGGGGCCGGGGAGGTATGGGTTGTCATGAATTGCGTATCCGTTCCAAGTCCTAAGCACGCAGGACCGTCACTCAAAGATAAATGCTGCTCGGGTGGCAGCGAAGGGCTTGTGGCGCGGGTCGTCAACGGGTGGGGCCGCCCGACGCCGGGACGTCACGCCGGGAGATTCAGCGCGGCGCGCCGAGGGCTTGCGCCCGGCGCGCGGTTTCCCTGCCGGCGGTCTGCCCCTCGGGGTCGTCGCCGGGATCGGTGTCCGGCCAGCCCTGCAGGTGCCGCGTCACCAGGTCCGCGAGCATCCGCACATGGGACGGCTGATCGTTGAGGGCTGGGATGTAGTGGAAGGTGGCGCCGCCCGCTTCCAAAAACCAGCGCCGGTTGAGCTCCGCGATCTCGTCCAGGGTCTCCAGGCAATCGGCGGAGAATCCCGGACACAGCACTTCCACGGACTTGACCCCCTGCCGGGCCCACGCCCGCAGGGTATGGTCGGTGTAGGGCTGGAGCCATTCCGCGCGCCCGAACCGGGACTGGAACGTCACTTGCCAGCGCTCCGGCGGGAGTGCGAGGGCTTCTGCCACCAGGCGTGCCGTCTTGTGGCATTGGCAATGATAGGGATCTCCCGCGGTGAGATTACGTCTCGGCAGCCCATGGAAGGAGAACATCAGCCGCTCGGCCTCGCCGTGTTGCGCCCAGTGGTGGCGCACCGACTTGGCCAGGGCCGTGATGTAACCCGGTTCGTCATGATAGCTCATGATGGTGCGTAGCTCCGGCATCCAGCGCCAAGTGCCTAGCACTGCGGCCACCGCGTCGAAGGTGGACGCGGTGGTGGTGGCGGAGTATTGCGGATACAGGGGAAGCAACAGTAATCGTCGCACGCCCGCACGGCGTAACATATCGAGGGCCGTGGGCAGGGCGGGATTGCCATAGCGCATACCCAGCGCCACCGGCACCGGGCCCGGCAAGCGCGCTGCCAGTTCCGTCTCCAGCGCTTGAGCTTGACGCCGTGCGATGGCCAGCAGCGGCGAGCCCTCCGGGGTCCAGACGCGGCGATAGAGGCGCGCCGCGTGCCGCCCGCGCAGCGGGGCGATGACCCCGTGGAGCAGCGGGAGCCACAGGCCGCGCGGCAGTTCCACCACGCGCGGGTCGGAGAGGAACTCCGACAGATAACGGCGCAGTGCCGCCGGAGTGGCGGCGTCGGGGGTACCCAGGTTCGACACCAGTACGCCGGTGCGGGCGGGGCTGCCGTGGACGTAGTCGGCTTCGCCCTGAAACGTGCTCATCGGTTCCCCTGGAATCGGTGGCCGGCAGAGCGGCCATTGTAACCGGGGGCCGTGGCCTTGTCAGAGGGACGGCGGATCCTGCGGTCGTCAGCGCGCCGGCGCCGGAGATGCGCCGTGCTCAGGAGTTGGCGACCCCATGCGGTACGTGGCCGGTGGGTACGTGTTCGCGTGCCGAGTCGCAGTGGCCGCGCTGGTCGTCGAAGAAGATGTCGGCGCCGAACGCCTTCAGGAAGGCGCCCTTGCCCAAACCGCCCAGGAACACCGCCTCGTCGATGCGGATGTTCCAGGCTCGCAGCGTGCGGATCACCCGCTCGTGGGCCGGCGCCGAGCGCGCGGTGAACAGCGCGGTGCGGATCGGTGCCGCCTCCGGCGGGTACTCCGATTGGATGCGCTGCAGTGCCGCCAGGAAGTTTTTGAACGGCCCGCCGGGCAGCGGTTCATTGGCCGCCGCCTGTTCGGAGGCGCTGAACGCCTCCAGCCCCTGGCTCTGATAGACCCGTTCCGCGTCGTCGGAGAACAGCACCGCGTCCCCGTCGAAGGCGATGCGCAGTTGCGCGCCCTGGCTCACCCCGACTTTGGACGGCAGGATGGTGGCGGCGGCTACTTCCATCTGCAGCGCCTGGGTCACGTCGTCGGGGTCCGCGGACAGAAACAGGTGCGCCCCGAAGGTGGGCACGTACCGGTAGGGACTGGCCCCGCCGGTGAAGGCGGCGCGGCTGATTCCCAGCCGGTAGTGCTGCACCGAGTTGAAGATGCGCAGCCCGGTGTCGGCGCTGTTGCGTGATAGCAGGATGACCTCCACGCGGGGCGCGGCGGGGTTGCCTTCGTTCAACGCCAGGAGTTTCTGCACCAGGTTGAACGCGCCGCCTGGCTCCAGGACCTCGTTCTCGTGCTCGATCTGATACCGGCAGTAGGCGTCCACGCCCTGCTCCGTGAACACGCGATGGCTCTCCTCCAGGTCGAACAGGGCGCGTGAGGAAATCGCTACCACCAGTTTGTCGTCGAAGGTCACGGGCATCGTATGGGTGCCGTCTGTCGGTTGTGTTGCTCAGGGCCTCGGGACACGCTACCGGAACCGGGCGCTGGGCGCCAGCGCGTGCGGCGGTCTGGCCCCCGGGCGGCCTGGGGGGGTGTCTACCGCCGCGGTATGCGACCGGCACACCTCCCATGGATGTTCCCGTCGCAGCATGTCGACCGTTGGCCTACCGCGGTCGAACTCGATCCCCGATTTCCCGCGCGCTTCGCGATGCGCAGATTACCCGCCCAGCTTGCTGGTGTTGCGTGGCCGTAGACCCCTTTCAGGGTTTCCCTGCTTCCCACTCGCGCCAGCCCTGCAGCAGTGGAAAGTACAGGCCGAGGCGCACGGGCCGCGACTCGGCACTTCGCAGCAGCGCGCCGTAGCCTTCCAGTTGCGGGCGGTAGCGCGTCTGTTCCCGGTCCAGGAAGGTTTCCACCCCGGCGCCTTCGTGGCCACCGGTCTTGAAGTCGATGATCCAACGCGTCCCGTCCTGATCCACGAAGGTGCGGTCAATCACCACGCGGCGGATGACCCCGTCGCGGGTCCCGGTGAGGGCATACTCGCTGTGCGCCTCGGTGTGATCGCCGGACAGGATCCAATGGGCACGGGGATCCTCCAGGACTCCGTGCAGCGCCCGCGTCACCCGCTCCAGCGCTGCCTCCAGCGCGTCCGGCGCGACGCCGAGCCGGATCAGCGCTGCCCGCCAAGTGCCGCGGCAGTCCTGTACGCGCGCCGCGTCCCAGGCTGCCACGCCCTCCTGGGCAATGCGCCGGAGCGCCCGGTGCACCACGGTGCCCGCGTGGCGGGTGGTATCGCGTACCCACTGGAATTCCAGGTCCGTCACCGAGGGGGGGGTGGAGGCTCGCGGCGGGGTCCACGCTACGTCATCGGGGGGCGACGGCGTTCGCCATCCCGCTGGCACGCGTCGCAACGCGCGCGGCACCGCGACTGCCGGAGCTGTGTCAGGCACGGGCGCAGAAACGGTTTCCGCCGCCAGCGTTTCCCGAAACCGGCCTTCCACCACTGGCCAGAGCAGGCTGAGCAGGGACCCGGCCTGGGGCGCGAGGAGCTGCGGACCGGCGTCGGTGGACTTCATCCTTGCACGGCCGAGCAGATGCAGGCGGCGGCGCGCCCGGGTGGCGGCCACGTACAGCAGCCGGCCGGCCTCGTGCCGTGCGCGGGCGCCGTCCACCGATTTCACATATCGATAGATCGGATCCTCCTCGTTCCCGGCGGGCGCGATGGGGGCCAGCAGTACGTCCGCGTGTCCGTCGGCGGTGCCGGTCTCGATCCAGCGCAGCAGGCGTGCGGAGTCCGCCGGCGGGCGGCGATCCAGGCCCGGCACGATCACGGTGTCGAATTCGAGCCCCTTGGCCTTGTGCAGACTCATGATCTGAAGGGTGTCCGGTGCTTCCACATCGGGTTGGGCATAGAGCTGTCCCACCCTTTCCTCCAGGGTGTCCAAGTCCGCAAGGTCGCCGCCTTCATCCAGGGTTTCCAGCAGTCCCAGGAACACCCGCGCGTCCGCCAGCGCCGTGGCATCGCCGCACGCCGGTCCTCCCAAGGCCAGCCACACGCCTTCCACCCAGGTGCGCAAGGCACGCCGTTGACGTTGCGCGCGCGCCGCTTCCAGCACCGCCCGCACGCGCGCGAGCCGCGCGCGTCCGTCATCGCTCAGGTTGGCCATCCGTTGCGGGTCGTCGCACAGTTCCCGCAGCGTGCGCACGCGGTCGCCGCCAGCGAGGGCGTGCAGATCCGCCAGGCACAGCCCGCACCACGGTGCCCGCAACACCGCGAGCCACGCCACCCGGTCCGCGGGGTGCAGCAGGGCGCGGGTCAGCGCCAACAGGTCCTGTACCACCGGGCGTCCGGCCAGGGGCTCGATGTCCAACGCCTGATAGCGCAGCCCCGCGGCGCGCAGCGCCGGCAGGATAGCGCCGAGATGGGTGCGCGCGCGTACCAATATCGCCGTGCGTCCCCCCGGGTCCTGCGTCTGGGCGTCGCGAATCAGATGCACTACTTGCTGCGCCTCCGCGTCTGCGCGCCCCGGAGGCAGCGGGTGCAGATGCACCGCCGGCGCCGGGTCGGCATCGTGCCAAGGGGTGGCCGCGACGTAGGTGACCGCGCCGGTATCCGGATCCTCACAAGGGGGGAACACCACGGGGAAATGCCGGTTCACCCATTCCACCACGCCGGCCCGGGAGCGGAAGTTCACGGACAGGGTGAGGGTCTCGGGCACGATCCCGCCGATCCCGCGCCGCCGGGTGTGCAGATACAGGGCCACGTCCGCTTCCCGGAACCGGTAGATGGACTGCATGGGATCTCCCACCAGGAACAGGGTGCGCCCGTCCCCCGGCTCCCAACCGGCGGTCAGGCGCCGCAGCAGCTCGTACTGGCTGTAGGAGGTGTCCTGGAACTCGTCCACCAGCAGATGCCGGATCCGGTAGTCCAGAACGAGGGCCAATTCCGTGGGCGATTCCTCATCCCCCAGGGCGTCCACCGCCGCTTGGGTGATCTCCACATAGTCCGCCTGCCCGCGTTCCTGGAATACCAAGCGCAGTTGCGCCACCGCGACGCGCAACAACTCGAACAGCGCCTGCAGCAAGGCCCACTGCGCCTCGGTATAACGTGTGGGCGGCAATCCCCGTACCGCGTGCAGCTGCGCCCGCAGGGCGTCGTCCGCGGCCCACTGCTCCAACAAGGCATGACCCAGGGCGCTCATTTCGGCGCCGCTGCCGTTGCGGCTGGCGGGCACCCCTACGGTGGCGGTGAGTTTCTTGCGCCAGTGCCCCTCTGCGGTTAGCAGCAAGCCGGCGATGCCCCGCCACTGCTCCACACCGCCGGGATCCGCGCTGGGCAGTGCGGAGATGCCGGCACAGGCGCGGATAGGGGAGTTGCGGCCCGCGGCCCGCAAGATTTCACCGGCGTAACCGGCAAGCCGCGCGAGGTCGGTTCCACTGGGGCCGGAAAGCCGCCCGCACAGCGCCGTCAGGGCCGCTGTCACGGTGTCCGCCAAGGCCCCTTCCAAGGCATCGCGCAAGGCCTCTGGCGCCAGGTCACGGCGCAGGTGCCGTCGCCACTGGTCGCGCCGCGCGAGCATGTCGACCAGCAGCCCTTCGGCCTTGGGGAAATCGTTGTCCAGATGCAGCAACAACTGCGCGATGGCGTCGGACCATTGGGCGCCGGTCTCCACCAGGCGCAGGGTGGCACGCGCCGCATCCCGGTAGAGCGGCGCACACGGCTCGGCGATGGCGGGCGGTGCGCCGAAGCGGGTCAGCCACGGCATCTGCCGGGTGAGTCCGCTGCACAGGCCGTCGATGGTATGGATGCGCAGCCGCGCCGGGTGGGCCCGCAGGTTCCATCCGCGTATGCCGTCCCGTTGCCGGACCCCCTGGGCCAGGGTCCGGGTGCGTTGCCCGTGGGCGCTGTCCGGGACCGGCAGGTCGGTGGCGTCCAGGGCATCGAGGATGCGGTTGCGCATCTCCGCCGCCGCCTTGCGCGTAAAGGTGATGGCCACTACCTCTTCCGGTTCGTCCACCGCGCACAGTAGCTGCAGGTAGCGTTGGGTCAGCAGCTCGGTCTTGCCGGAGCCCGCCGGGGCCTGGACGATGAAGGAATGCCCCGGGTCGAGGGCCTGTTCCCGGGCCGGCTGATCCGCCGGTTCACGCGCCGCCATGGCCGTTCTCCGGGTCGTCATCGGCGCACAAGCCCTGCTCGTGGATCCGGCATAGGGCGGGGAGGTCGCAGTACTGGCAGGAGCGGGTCGGATCCTTCGGGTCCACCTGCGCGGCACCGGACCGGAATCCCTCCCCCAATGCCTCCACCGCGCGCCGCCGGTCCGCCAACAGCGTATCCCAGCGCCCGCCGTAGGGCGCCAGGTCGGTGTGGTCCGCTGCCGCCAGCGCGGGGACGCCGGGCAGGGTATCCGCATGTTCCGCGAGTCCTGCGAAGCCCAGTTTTCCGGGCTTGAGGCGGGCGAAGGCCAACGCGGTTACCGGCCCCGGGTCCACACTCGCATAGAGCAGCAGTTGCGGTTCGTCGGGACGCGGGCCGAACCAACTGCTTACCTTGGGATCGCCGGTCTTGTAGTCCACGATCACGCGCCCGCCGTCCGCCAGCACGTCCACCCGGTCTGGGCGCACGGTGACCGGGATGCCTGCCACCTCCGCCACCCGCGTGCGCTCCGGTTCAGCCACCGTGAAGGGCGTGCGTCCGCGCTCCACGGCGAGCCATGCCAGGGTGAGCTCCACCAGGCGCTGTTGCTCCAATGCGCGGAACCGGGGTCCAAAGTCGTGCGCCCGGTGGCGCGCGAAATCCTCCAGAACCGCGTCGGTCACCGCGGTGACCAGGGCGGCGAGCTGCGCGTCGTCGCGCTCCTGGAGGGCGCGCCACCCGCCGAGTTGGTTCCACACCTGCTCCAGGACCCGATGTGCCAGCGTTCCGCGGTCGCGGAGATCCAATCCGTGCCGGGGCGAGTCGAGCGCCCGCGCCCCCAGACGGTGACGGGCGTAGGCCCGGAACGGGCAGGCGGCCTGATCCTGAAACAGCGCGCTGCCTCCGGTCACCGGCTCTCCGGCGGCGAGGACCGGGGCGTGCGCGTCGTCCACGATGTCCAGAGGCGAGGCCGCTGCGAGGATGCGCTCCCCGTAGGTGGCGATTGGGTTACCCGGCAGCGTATGCGGAGCTGCCATCGGCAGCGCGGCGATCAGCGGGCTGGGACGCAGGCTACGGTCCTGTTCCGCCAGGGGATGGGAGACCACGACTTGGGGTGCGCTCTCGAGCAGGCGCCGGGTGATCCGTTGTGCGTAGGCGAGTTCACCGCCGGCGCTGGCGTGAGGCATGCCCAGGCTGCGCTGTAGGGCGACCGGAATGAAGGGGTTGGGTTCCGGCGGCCGCGGCCAGCACCCGTCGTGCAGGCCGGTGACCCACAGGTGGGAGAACGCCTGGCCTGCCGCCTCCAGCATCCCCATCACCTGCACCGGAGCCGGGTGTTCCAGGGGTTGGAAAATGCGCTCCCGGGCGAGGCGCCGCAGGCGCGCCAGGGCGGGGCCCGCGGAGAGCGGGCCGGTGACCGCGCTCAGGGCCGCGAACGCGGACAGCAGGTCCCGAAATGCGCCCACCGCCTGGTATTCGGTGCTGTCCAGGGGCCGGTCCCCGGGCCAACCCATGCGTTCCAGCCAGCGCGAGTAGCGTTCCGCCCAGGTGGCGGGCAGGGCGCGGGTTACGCCCTGGGCCGAAAGTTCCCGTTCCAGCTGTGCTAATCCCGCCGCCAAGCGCGGCGCCGCGGACTCCGGGTGTCCGGCGGGTCCGGTCTCTGCCAAGCGGCCGATCCAGGCGGCGCGGACTACCGGTTCACCCCGGCGCCGCAGCCAGGCATCGAGCCGGGCGCGGCCGGCGGCCTCGGCGGTCCCGCCGGCCAGGAACGGGGTGCGCAGCAGGGCACCGGCCTCCTCGAGGGGCATATCCCCCTGGGCCAATGCCAACACCCGCAACGCGGCCCGGACCACCGGCAGTTCGGCCAGGGGAAGACCGAGCGAGAGGTGAAACGGCCGTGGCCCGGGCGCCGCGCCCGGCAACGCCGCGCCGGGTTGCAGTACTGTCTCCACGATCCGTTCGGTTTGCGCCCGGGTGGCGGCCAAGTCCGGGATCACGATCCCGATGGGACCCGCCGCCCCCTGTTCCAGCAGCGCCCGGGCCCAATGCGCTGCCGCTTCCCGCTCCGCGGTCCCGTCCGCCGCGGGGACCCGGTGGACGGTTTTCCCGGTCGGTTCGGGGTGCCATTCCTCCACCCGGCACCCCATCTGAATCAGGGTTTCCCACAGCGTCTGCTGCTGGGGGGTCTGCTGGTCAAACCCCGCGCGCACCAGGTGCCCGGGGGTCGCCAGCGCCCCGGAGCGGAGCGCCTCCGCCAAGCGGTCCGGCAGGCCGGCATGGTCGAGCCAGCGGTGCCGGGCGCATTGACCACGGAATGCGACGCTCCAGGCGAGAAACGCATCGGCGTCGGCATTCAACACGCCGCGATGGTCCTCCAGCCGGCAGCGCCAAGCCGCCAACAAGGACCAGGCGTCCCGTGCCCGCTGCGCGGCGCCCGGCAGCTGGAGCAGCACGGCACGGCCGCCCTCCGCTGACTCGATCACCTGTTCCCACAGGGCCGCTTCCTGGGCGTCACTGAGCAGCACCGGCGGGCCGGCGCGCTCCCAGGCGCCGGCGTCCAGGCCGTCTTCCCAGCAGCGTTCCAGCCACGCGCCATAGGGCAGGATATCGGCACTCGGCCAGAGCGCCGCGTGTTGCGCCCGGTGCTGATCGTAGGCCGCCCCCAGGCGCCGGGCCAAGTGACGGTTGGCGGTGACCAGCGTGGCCCCAGCCTCGAGAGCAGCGAACAGACGTTCCATGGCGCGGACAGGGATCCGGGGGTTGCGTTACGGGATTCCGGCAGCGGGACGCGCCTGCGCGGCGCCCGCCCATGCGGCCACCGCCCCGCGCCAGGATCCGTGGAGGGTGAACCGGTACCCGAAAGCCTATATACTGCGCCCGGTCTTTCCAAGCCCGCCGGCCCACGTCCCGCCGCCGCCCGGCGTCGCACGGCCCGCCGACGGTTACCGCGTACCAGGATGCCCATCAAGTTCTCACTGCCGTTCTGGGTATGGGGCTGGCTGCTGCTCGCCGCCGGGATGCTCGCGGTGCGCACGGTAATTCCCATCGACGAGACCCGCTACCTCTCCGTGGCCTGGGAGATGTGGTGGCGTCACAGCCAGTGGGTGCCCTACCTCAACGGGCACACCTATGACGGTAAACCGCCGCTGCTGTTCTGGCTCATGGAGTTGGGCTGGATGGTGTTCGGCGTGTCCGCCTGGTGGGCGCGGCTGGTGGCGCCGTTGTTCGGGCTGCTGGCGCTGTTTATCACCCAACGTATCGCGCGCCGCTTGTGGCCCGACGGCTCCGCGGCGGTCCTGGCGCCCACCATCCTGTTGGGCGCTTTCTACTGGGCGGTGTTCTCGTCGGCGACCATGTTCGACATGCTCCTCAACGCCTTTGCGTTGCTGGCGGTGTACGGGCTGATCCGGGTCTGGCAGGGAGGCAGCGACCGGTATTTTTGGCTCACCGGCCTCGGGCTCGGGCTCGGCATCCTCGCGAAAGGCCCGGTGGTGTTCCTGCCGGTGGCGGCGGTGGGCCTCACCGCGCGCTGGTGGATGAAGGACACCCGTCCGGCGACCTTGAGCTGGCGACGCTGGTACACCGGACTGTTGCTGGCCTTGGGGGTGTCGGTGGCCGTCGCCCTGCTGTGGCTGATTCCCATGGCAATCCAGGGCGGTTGGCACTATTTCATCGACATGACCTGGCACCAGACCGCCGGCTACACGGTGCATTCGTTCTCCCACCGGCGCCCCTGGTGGTGGTATTTGCCCCTGTTGCCGGTACTGCTGTTCCCCTGGTCCCTATGGCCGGACGGGTGGCGTGCCAGCGGGCGCATGGCGCGGCGGCTGGATCTGGCGGAGGTGCGCCTGTGTCTTGCGTGGTCGATTCCGGTGCTGATCCTGTTCTCCCTGATCAGTGGCAAGCAGCCGCATTATTTGTTGCCGATCTTTCCGCCACTGGCCCTGCTGCTGGCGCGCGGGTTGAGCGTGTACGAGCCGAAGACCGCGCGATTTCCCCTGCCGGGCTTGGTGTTCCTGGGGCTCGCGGGCCTCTGGTTCGCGGTGCCGTTCAGTTCCCATCTCGCCCACACCCTGGCATGGCCCGTCCATGTCCCGCTGATATTCGCTGGAGCCCTGGCCAGTGCCCTGGCGGTGATCGGTGTGACGCTGCTGGCCTGGAGCGGGCGGCTTGCCACTGCGCAGCGGGTGCGGGTGCTGGCCGCCGCGACCTGGGTGATGCTGTTGATCATGGCCGGCGGACTGTTCCGCGCATCGTGGCCGGCCTACGACGTGCGTCCGGCGAGCGCGTTCATCCGCAACCTGGCGGCGGTGGGCGCGCCGGTGGCGATCTCCGATAGCTCCTACCAGGGTGAGTTCAATTTCTTCGCGCGGATCAAGGCTCCGATCACCGAGGTACGGGGCCCCGCGCTGCTGGATTGGGCCCGCGCGCATCCCGACGGCTACGTCATTGCCTATGTGACGTTGGCGAACTGGAACCGCAACGCCCCTCCCTCGCCCCTGTACCGCCAGCTCTACCGGGGCGAAGGCATGGGCGTCTGGAGTGCCCGGCAGCTCGTCGCCGACCCGGGCCTGGTGCAGCGTTTTGACTAGCCCGCGCTCGTTGCCGGCCTACCGCCGTGGCCACCGATGCCGGTGCCAAGGCGAGACGTGCTCCCGGTGTCCGCCGCGACGGCGTGCCTGCCACGCATTCGATGCCCCGCGGTCCGTGCGTCCCGCCCGTCCTTGGTGGGGGTGCCCCCTTGCAATACAATCTTCCCGCAAACCTGACCACAGGAATCCCACTGACCATGTTACCAGCCACTGAATCCAACGCCCGCACCACCCCGCTACGGGTCGTGCTCCTCGGCCTCGGCCGCTGGGGCGCCAACCATCTGCGCGTACTGCGCGGCCTGCCCGTCGAACTCTATTGCGTGGATACCGCTCCGGCGCGTCTCTCCAAGTTGGCGGAGTCCGGATTTCCCGCGCAACGCCTCAGCACCGATCCCTACCAGTTCCTGACGCAAGTGGACTGCGCGGTGGTAGCGACCCCCGCCGAGACCCACTACGAGCTTTGCCGCCGCTACCTGGAGGCGGACAAGGATGTGTTCGTGGAGAAGCCGCTGACATTGGCATCACGGGATTCCAAAGAGCTGGCGGAACTTGCCGAGCGCCGCGCGCGCATCCTGCAGGTGGGGCACATCTTCCGCTTCGATCCTGCCGCCCAGTGGCTGAAGGAAGCCATCGGCAAGGGCGAGTTCGGGCAACTGAAGATCCTCCGCGGCAACTTCAGCGGCTTCAAGCGCCCGCGCAACGATAGCGGCGTCACCTTTGCCGATGCGATCCACTTCGTGGACCTGTTCAACCTGTTCATGGATCGCCCGCCGGTACGGGTCACTGCGGTGCTGAACGACTTCCTCGGCCGCGGCATGGACGATGAGTCCTGGATTGCCCTCGATTATGAGCTGCCGGGCGGCGTGGTCTCGGCGATGGTGGAGACCGGCTATCACACCCCCGGCAAATACCGGGAGGTTAAGGTCATGGGACACAAGGCCAGTGCCATCTGCGATTTCAACGTGGCGCAGTACAAGGTGCGCATGGTGGATGCCCGCCACGAGGTGGGCCAGAACGGCGTCGTGGCGGTGGAGGAAACCAGCCGCCTGCTGGAATTTCCGCCGGAGGAGCCATTGCTCGCCGAGGTGCGCGCGTTTCTCGACTCGGTTGGTACCCGCGCCGCGCCCGCTGCGGACGGCTGGGCGGGTTACTGGGCGGTGCGCGTCATTGAGCGCGCCCTGGAGTCCGCGCAGCAGCGCAAGACCCTCTCCCTGGACGGCTAGGCCCTGCGCCGTCGCGATTTCTTCATTTCGAAAAGGAACTGGAACCGATGAACAAGATCCCTCTGTCACGTGTATTTCTTAACGACGAGGTCCGCGAGGCCGTCCTACGGGCGGTCGACTCGGGTAGCTATATCCTCGGCGCTGAGTGCAAGGCCTTCGAGGCGGAACTGGCCCGCTATGTGGGGATGGCACACTGCGTACTGTCCTCATCATGGACCGCGGCGGTCTCGTTGCTGCACGAGGCCATGGGCCTGGCGCCCGGTGACGAGGTAATTGTCCCGTCCCATACCGCGTTTCCGTCCATCGAACCCCTGATCCACCGCGGGGCCAAGCCGGTGTTTGTGGACGTGGACAAGACCTATTGCCTGGATCCCGCGGCGGTGGAGGCCGCGGTGACGCCGCGCACGGTGGGGATCATTCCGGTTCATCTCTACGGGCATCCCGCGGATATGGATCGCATCATGGCCATCGGGGAACGGCACAAGCTGTGGGTCCTGGAGGATTGTGCGCAGGCCCACGGCGCGCGTTACCGCGACCGGCCGGTGGGCTCCATCGGCACCGCCAGTGCGTTTTCCTTTTATCCGTCCAAGAACCTCACGGTGCTCGGGGACGGCGGTTGCGTCATGACCAACGACGCGCAGGTGGCGGAGCGGGTGCGCATGTTGCGCAACCACGGGCGCAAGAGCAAGTTCACCCACGATATCGTGGGCTATAATCAACGCTTCAATGAGATCCAGGCAGCGGCGGGACGCGTGATGCTGCGCCATCTGGACGAGCTGAACACCCATCGGCGCAGGGTGGCCGCGCGCTACACGGAGCGTCTCGCGGGTGTCGTCGAGACGCCCGAAGAGCAACCGTGGGCACAGTCGGTATACCACATGTACGTGATCCGCCACCGGGACCGCGACGGACTCGGCGCCCACCTTGAGGAGAACGGCATCGCCACGGGGATCCACTACCCGGTGGCGAATCACCAGCAGCCGGCGGTAACTGACCTCTACCCGGATCTGCCGGCGCTGCCGCATACCGAGGCGCTGGTGAATGAGATCCTCTCGCTGCCGATTTACGGTGAACTTTCGCTGGAGGATGCCGACCGGGTGTGCGAGACGATTGCTGCGTATCGAGGTTGAACTCGATGCATCATCCCGAGGTCAGCTTTACTATCCCGTGCTATAACGAAGAGAACAACCTCGGGCCACTGATACAGGCCATTAACTGCGGTGAGTCGGCCGCGAGTTTCGCGGCGATGCGCGCCGCACGTGGGGAATTCATCGTTACTCTGGATGCCGACCTGCAGAACGATCCTCGCGACTTCCCCGCGTTCTTCGCGGCGTTGGCCGGTGCCGACTGCGTCTGTGGCACCCGCAAGCAGACGCGGCGCGAAGGGGACAGCTGGGTCAAGAGCGTGGTGTCGCGGATCTCCAACGCGGTGCGCAGCCGGATCCTGCAGGACCCCATCACCGACGCCGGCTGTACCTATCGGGCCTTCCGGCGCGAATGCATCGACCAAGTGCCGTTCTTCAAGGGGGTTCACCGGTTTCTACCTATCCTGATCGGCCTGCAAGGTTATCGGGTGACTGAAGTGCCGGTGGTGAATCAGGAGCGCAGGAGCGGCAAGAGCCACTACGGTGTATGGGACCGTGCGGGCGCGGTGATCGATATGTTCGCCGTGCGCTGGATGAAGAAACGCATGGTCCGGTATACCGTCACGGAACGATATCCACCGGAGTAGCCCGCCATGAACTGTCAATACCACGGTGTCTGGTTGACGGAACCCCACCGCGTGCTGGGGCTGGACTGGAGTTACCTGACTCTGCTGGGCCTGGTGGGGGCCATCGCCTTCTCCATGCGCTTCATCCTCCAGTGGGTCCATTCGGAGCGCGCCGGAAAGAGCGTCATTCCGGTGTCCTTCTGGTACTGGAGCATCGGTGGCAGCCTGATCATGCTGGCGTATTTCATCTTCCAGCGCGACCCGGTGGGCGTCCTGGCTTATCTTCCGAACTCCGCGATCTATTTGCGCAATCTGTACCTGATCCGCAAGGACCGGCAGGCCGGCGTCGCCTAGCCCGCGGCGCGGCGGACCCGGTCCGCATGGCGCGTACGCGAGTTCCAACCGTTCATCCCAACCCGAACCGAGTTGAGTTGGGCCACGGAAACCGGTCCGCTATTTTTTCTTCCGGGCCACGCGCCGTGGCGGCGCGCCGGTTTCCGGCCCGTTACCGCGGGTCTTGAGAAACTCCCGCAGGATGCGCCCGGTATGGGAGCCGGAGCGCACCTTGGCTACCTGTTCCGGCGTGCCCTGGGCCACGATCCGTCCGCCGCCCGCGCCGCCCTCGGGACCCAGGTCGATCACCCAGTCCGCCTCGGCGACCACGTCCAGGTTGTGTTCGATCACCACCACGGTGTTGCCCGCGGTCACCAGCCGGTGCAACACGCGGATCAGTTTTTCCACGTCGGCCATGTGCAGACCAATGGTGGGTTCGTCCAGCACGTACAAGGTGTGCGCGGGGGCTCTGCTGCCGCCCGGGTCGGGCCGGGCCTTCGACAGTTCGGTGACCAGCTTGATGCGTTGTGCCTCGCCGCCGCTCAGGGTCGGGCTCCGCTGGCCCAGGGTGAGATAGCCGAGCCCCACGTCTTCCAGCAGGCGCAGCGCGTGGTGGATCCGCGGATGCACCGCGAAGAACGCCGCGGCCTCCACCACGCTTAGGGATAGGACCTCGGCGATGGTGTGGTCCTTGTAGCGCACCGCCAGGGTTTCGGGCGCAAAGCGCGCCCCGCCGCAGGCCTCACAGGGTACCGTCACGTCGGGCAGGAAGCTCATTTCGATGCGCTTGGCGCCCTGCCCGTCACAGGCCGCGCAACGCCCGCCTGCCACATTAAAAGAGAACCGGCTGGGACCGTAACCCCGCAGTCGTGCCTCCGGCGTATCGGCGAACAGCCGCCGGATCGCGTCCCAGAATCCTACGTAAGTGGCCGGGCAGGAGCGCGGGGTCTTGCCGATCGGGGTCTGGTCTACTTCCAGGACCCGGCCCACTGCCTCCCAGCCCGCGATCTCCCGGCAGCTCAGCCACGGCGTGGTGCGCGCCCGCCCGCGGCGCCCACCGGCGATGCGCCGTTGCAGATTCTCGCGCAGCACCTGCCGCACCAGGGTGCTCTTGCCGCTGCCGCTGACGCCGGTGACACACACCAGCCGCTCCAGCGGAATACGCACCCGCAGATTGCGCAGGTTATGCAGCCGCGCCCCGGTGACGGTCAGCGCGGGCGCCGCGCCGCGGCCGCGCATCTGCGGGACCGGCCGGCGGGTCTCCATCAGGGGGTGGCGCAAGGGCCGCGCCAGCAGCCGGCCGGTCACCGAGCGCGGGTTGCGCATCAGGGCCTGCACCGTGCCCTGCGCCACTACGCTACCGCCGTTCACACCGGCGCCGGGGCCCAGGTCCACCACGTGACTGGCGCGCCGGATGGTCTCCTCGTCGTGTTCCACCACCACCACGGTGTTGCCCTTGCGTTCCAACTGTTCCAGCGTGTCCAGCAACATGCGGTTGTCGCGCGGGTGCAGGCCGATGGTGGGTTCATCGAGGATGTAGCACACGCCGCGCAGGTTGGAGCCAAGCTGGGAGGCGAGCCGGATGCGCTGGGCCTCGCCGCCGCTCAGGGTGGGCGCTGCCCGGTCCAGGGAGAGATAGGACAGACCCACTGATTTCAGGAATGCGAGGCGGCCGCGCAACTCGGGCAGGATGTCGCGCGCCAGCGCCGCTTCGCGGCCCGCTAGGCGCAGGGCGCGGAACGCTCGTTCCGCAGCGGCGACCGGCAACGCGGTGAACGCCGCGATGCTGCGGCCCTGGAAGTGTACCGCCAGGGCCTCCGGACACAGGCGTTGTCCCGCGCACGCCGAACATACCGCCGTCTCGCCTTCCCACCACTCGTTCCAGCCGATCTCCTCGCCGCTCTGTTCCGCGTCGAACCCCGCCAGGGCCAGGCCGGTTCCGTAGCACTGCGGGCACCAGCCGCGGCTCGAGTTGTAGGAGAACAGCCGCGGATCCGGCTCCGCAAAGCTGCGTCCGCAGCCCGGGCAGGCACGCGCGGTGGAGAACAGCGCCTCGGCGCGGCGGGCCCGCGCCCCGCCGGTGCCCGCACCCGCCGGTGCGATCCGCACCATGCCCTTGCCGAAGGCGATGGCCCGCTCCACCAGGGCCCGCAGTGTGGCCTCGTCCGCAGCGCGCACTGACAGCTCCCCCACCGGCAACTCGATATCGTGTTCGCGGAAGCGGTCCAGGCGCGGCCATGGTTCCGTGGGCGTATTGGTCCCGTCCACGCGCAGGGTGTCGAAGCCCTTGGCGCCGGCCCACTTGGCGAGATCCGTGTAGTAACCCTTGCGCCCGGTCACCAGGGGCGCGAGCACCTGCACGCGCCTGCCGCGGTAATCCTTGAGGATGCGCGCCACGATCGCCTCCGGGGTCTGCGGGCGGATCGGGATCCCGCAGTCCGGACAATGCTGCACCCCGAGCTTCACGAACAGCAGGCGCAGGAAGTGATAGATCTCCGTCATGGTGGCCACGGTGCTCTTGCGTCCGCCGCGGCTGGTGCGCTGCTCAATGGCCACAGTAGGCGGGATGCCGAAGATCGCGTCCACGTCGGGGCGCGCCGCGGGTTGCACGAACTGGCGCGCGTAGGCGTTCAGGGATTCGAGATAGCGGCGTTGACCCTCGGCGAACAGGATGTCGAAGGCCACCGTGCTCTTGCCGCTGCCACTCACCCCGGTTACCACTGTGAAGCGCCCCCGGGGCAGTTGGACGTCCACGTTCTTCAGGTTGTGCTCGCGCGCGTTGTGGATGCGGATCATGGTGCCCGCGCCGTTGCCGGTGACCGCCTTGCGGGCCGCGATGCGGGGTGTCTGCGGCCCGCCTTTCGCCTGCGCCCGTAACGCGGCGCCGGTATGGCTCGGGCGGCAGCGGACCACGTCCCGGGGTGTGCCGCTCCACACCACGGTACCGCCCGCCGCGCCGCCTTCCGGGCCCAGGTCGATGATCCAGTCCGCGGCCGCGATCACGTCCAGGTTGTGCTCGATCACCACCAGCGAGTGACCCTGGTCCAGCAGTCGCTGGAACGCCTGGAGCAGCGTGGCGATGTCGTCGAAGTGCAGGCCGGTGGTGGGCTCGTCGAACAGGAACAAGGTGCCACCGTCCGCGGCGCGGCTGCGCACCAGATGCCCGGCGAGCTTGAGGCGCTGGGCCTCGCCACCACTCAGGGTGGGCACCGGCTGGCCGAGCTTCAGATACCCGAGGCCCACCGCCCCCAGCGGATCCAGGGCGCGCACGACCTCGGGGCTGTCGGCAAAGAAGGCGCGCGCCTCCGTCACCGTCAGTTCCAGGACTTCCGCGATCGATGCGGTCCAGGAGGCCGCGGTGACACGCCCCGGTGTCCGGGCGCCGGCCCGCGCCGCCGTACCCCGCCGTTGTTCCCCGCGCCTCGGATCCGGACCGGGCAGCTTCACCTCCAGGATCTCCGGCCGGTAACGGCGCCCGTCGCAGTCCGGACAACGCAGATACACATCGCTCAAAAACTGCATCTCCACGTGCTCGAACCCGTTGCCGCCGCAGGTGGGGCAGCGCCCGTTGCCTGCGTTGAAGCTGAAGGTACCGGCGGTATAGCCGCGCTCCCGCGCCAAGGGCTCGGCGGCGTAGCGCTTGCGGATCGCATCGAACGCGCCGACGTAACTGGCGGGGTTGGAGCGCGTGGTCTTGCCGATCGGGGATTGGTCCACGAGCACCACGTCGTCGAGGGCCTCGTGGCCGGTGATCGCGCGATGGCGCCCCGGGGGATCCGCCGGGTGCCCCTTGAGCTTGCGCAGGGCGTTGTAGCATACGTCCTGTACCAGAGTGGATTTCCCGGAGCCGCTCACTCCGGTGACGCACACCAGACGGTTGAGCGGGATCTCCACATC
>NCBI01000034.1 GCA_002255365.1 Chromatiales bacterium 21-64-14 | reverse complement strand
CCGCCAGCTAGGGTAGCGGTCTGGTGGGACGGAGCTTTAACCCGAATGACACCTACTTGGTGCCCGTATCGTAACCGTGGCCATGAAATCCACGGAACTCACCGACAATCGCGCGACGCTTTAAAGGGTCCCGCGATTGGACCCACGCCGGTTTAGGCCGGCTTCAACGCACTGAGCTTAAGAAAGCGCCAAGTGCCCCTGGCCCGCATGATTCATGACGGGTCGCAGAGGATGGCGAGGTTCGCAGCCGCCTGCGCGAATATTGTGGGTCCACGCCACTTCGCGCGGGCGGCGCTGGGTACCCCTCAGCGGGGTGGTTCACCGTGGGGGTTAGTGGTCGCCGACTTGGTCGGTGGACGTACCAGCCGGATGATGGCATCGATGCCTGGGCATTCTTGCTTGAGCGCCAATGCGTACCAGCGGTCCGCCTGTGTGAAGTCGGTGGGAACTCCGATACCCAATTCGTGCATCCGGGCGAGCGCGATTTGCGCTCGACAGTCGCCCTCCGTCGCCAGGCGCAACCACTGCGCGCGTGCCGTGCGGTAGTCACCGCGTTTGAACGCTGTGGTTGCCGTCGCCATGGGATTCGCTGTGGATGCGGAGTCGAGCCCGGGGGTGGTAGGTAGTTGCAGGGTCTGCAACGCGGCCAGGGCACGGTCGTTGCCCTGCTCGGCCGCGCGGCGGATCCAGTACAACGCCTTGTCCTTGTCCTTGTTGGTGCCGTAGCCGTAGTAGTAAAGGTAGCCGAGGGTGTATTCGGCGTCCGGGTTACCGACCTTCGCCAAGGGTTCCAGGAGACGCAGGGCTTCGATATAGCGCCCCGCGTGGTACGCAAGCCGCGCTTGCTGAATGCCCGTCGTCGGTGTTGTGGCGGCTGGGTGCGCCGGCGTCGGTGTCGCAGGGCGCTGCGCGGCACACGCCGTCAGGACACAAACGCTCAGGCACAAGAGCATCCCGATGGGACGCTGGACTCGGCTCCGGGTCGTCAGCATCGGGTCGCCGTGCGATGGTTCCAGCTTGGCCCGGTACCGGGCGCTACCCAGCGCCGCTCATTGGCCGTGTGTGCCGACGTCCGGTGTGTCCCGTCAGCCGGGCATTCGCGTGTCCCGGTGGAAAGCGCCGGCGCGCAGTTCCGGCGGTGCGAGGCCGGGTAGGCGGAGAGATGTATATCCATGGCGTCAGGCAGCGTATTACATTTCCAAGTGTGCTGCAAACCATCGGGTTGCAAGGTGCATGGCGTGTTGCGCACTACGTTGGCGGGCTGAAGGATGGAAGACCAATTCAACCCAAGTCAGGCCTGTTGGATTGCCTGGAACGGAGGGGCCTCCAGCAGGACGCTATCCAGCGGCTGCGGTTTTCCGATGTGGTATCCCTGGGCGTAATCCACCTTGAACATCCGCAGGGCCTTAAGGATCCCCTCGCTCTCCACGAATTCCGCGGTGGTCTGGATACCCATGACGTGAGCCACGTGGTTGATAGCCTTGACCATCGCACGGTCAGTGGCGTCATGTACGAGGTTCTTCACGTAACTCCCGTCCAATTTGAGGCAGTCCACAGAGAGATTTTTCAGATAAGCGAATGAGCTCAGGCCACTTCCGAAGTCATCCAGCGCGAAACGACAGCCCATCTCCTTGAGCACCGCAATGAAGTGCGTGGCGCTGGAGAGGTTGGCGATGACGGCCGTTTCGGTGATTTCGAAGCTTATCCTGCGTGCATCAATTCCGGCGCCCTCCAGTTCCTCTACCACGAACTTCAGGAACGTCTCGTCCGAGAGTGACTGTCCGGACAGGTTGATGGCGCAGGTGCTCATGCCCTTCAGCGCTCCGGTGTTCCGCGCCAGCGCCGCGACCGCGGTCCTAACTACCCAACGGTCTACGGCCGGCATCAGGTGATAACGTTCCGCCGCCGGGATGAAGGCGTGGGGAGGAATCACCTCGCCCTTGGCGCCCAACATACGCAGGAGCAGTTCACAGTGGTTTCCGACCACGCTCTGTTTCGAGATTCCCAGAATCGGCTGGTAATACAGTCGGAACCGGTTTTCGTCCAGTGCCAACTGTATCCGTTGCAACCATTGCATCTCACCTTGGCGTTGCGCTACGGCGGTATCATCGGGCTGGTACAGGTGTACCCGATTACGGCCCTGATCCTTGGCCACGTAACAGGCGGAGTCCGCCGCGCTCAGGACGTCAGAGAGAGTTCCGCTGCTCGAGTCCACGGGCACCAGCCCGATGCTGACGCCGACCCGGAACGTCTTGCCCTTCCACGGGAAGCGGAACGCTTCGATCGTTTTGCGCAGATCTTCTGCGACCTTTTGCGCATTGGCCAGGGTGCAACCCTCCAGCAGCGCGCCGAACTCATCCCCGCCGAGACGGGCGATCGTATCGCTCTCTCGGATCTTCTCACCGAACAGAGCGGTGATCTGCTTGAGCAGTTCATCCCCGGCGCCATGTCCGCAGGTGTCGTTCACTACCTTGAACTGATCCAAATCCATGTAACATAGGGCATGGTGCTTGCCATCGTTGCGCGCGGTGGTGAGTGCATTCTTGACTCGCGCTTCGAATTCCCGGCGGTTGATAAGTCCGGTCAGGGCATCATGGGTGGCCTGATGGCTCATCTGCCGCGCGAGTCCGCGCAGCTTGGTCACGTCGTGCAGGGCCACTACCGCACCAATTACTTGGCTTGCCAGATCCCGGATCGGGGCAGTAGTCACCTCGATGGAATATTCTTGTTCCTGCTGGCGGTGCAATAAAGCGGTGTTGCCGGGCAGGCCCACGGTCCGATTTTCCTGCAAGCATTTTCCCACCGGGTCGGGTGCCGGGCGCCGGGTCACCTCGTCCACCAGGCACAGAACCTTTTCGAGGGGCAGGCCGCGCGCTTCCCGGAGCCTCCAGCCGGTAAGCTGTTCGGATCTTGGATTCAGGTATTCGACCACGCCTTTGACATCGGTGGTGATGACGCCGTCGCCAATGGATTCTAGCGTTACCTGTATCTTTTCCTTTTCCTGGTGGAGCGATTCCTGGGCATAACGTAGAATCGTCACGTCCCGGATAATGCCCTCGATCCCGGCGATCGACCCGTCGGGCGCATGGTAGAAGTGGGCATTGATGGACGCCCAGATACGCGCGTCGGTCTTGGTTTTCAGCGCGACCTCGAAGTTTTCCAGCACGCCGAAACCCCGGCCCAATTCGTCCGCCATCCGCGTCTCGTCGGCGGGGTTTGCGTACAGCGTTGAAAAGGCGAGGCCGGTGAACTCCGCGGGCGGGAACCCGAGCAATTGCAGAACCGAGGGGGTGGTCCAGGCGATGTGGCCTGCGGTGTCGGTACGGTATACCACGTCCTGCATATTGTGGAAGATGGAACTGAGCTGGCGTTCGGACGCGCGGATCTGGTTCTCCGCGCGCTTTCGTTCCTGTACCTCGCCCGCAAGTGCTGTGTTGGTGGATTCGACCTGCATTCGCGCGTGCTCGGATTGCTGGCGCGCCGCGGCGAGGCGTGAGATCAGATCGGTATTCTCGATGCCGAGTTGGAACGAGCGGTGCAGGGTCCGGTCGATATGCCGCGCGGCTAGCGCCAGCAGGCCGGCGAACAGCAGGTTCATGGTTCCTAGCGCAAGGTAGGTTGTATGTTCCTGTAAATAGAACCAAGCGCTGATTGGGATAAACGCCGGGATCAGGAATAGCAGGAACGAACGATAGGAGGCGGCCATCGCGGACAGGGCTGCGGCCCCCAGCCCCCACAGCGCGAATACCAGGAATACATGCTCGGTGAACCCGCTGAAGCGGGCTACGAGCAGGGCGCCGGCGCCCCATGTGAGCCCTGCGCACAGGGTCGCGCCGTTGAATCGCCGGTACCACATTGCCAAGTCACGGGGGCGTTCCGCGCGCCAGTAGCGGTATACCAGGATGAACCGGAATGCACCCAGGAGGGTGGCGGTGGCTAGCCAAGCCATCAGCGGCTCCGTGGGCACTATAGTCCGCAGGAGCGGATAGAGCGCCACCGCTCCCGCCAGCATGGCAATCCACGGGCCGGTGCGGCGGGCATAAAGCAGATCGAGCCGCCCGGCGTGTAACTGCTGGCGCCAGTGGGTCCCCGGTGGGGCGCCAGCCGGATCGAACACCGGGTCGGTGGGTCTTCGTTCGGTCATGTGCCGCCCATCTCCTGGTGTGCGGTGCCAACGGCCGGTCCCGGGCCACAGAATCCCTGAAACTGTAACGGCCCGACGATGGCGAACTTGAAAGGATCTACAGATCGGCCACGGTTCTGCCGCTAACCGGCAGTTAAGCGGCCCCATGCATGGGTGGTCCGCCCGCGTAGGAAACCAAGGCCTATGTCTACAGCCCCCGATTGGGTCCCGCCCGCTCCGCGTCTGCGCCTTCCGGAGCAAAGGCCCAGCGCCGGCGACGGGCCCGACCTGCGCCGCCCGGCCCTGGAGTCCTGGCTGCACGACCTCCCAATGGCAGATCCGGAGCAGGCGGGTGATCGTCTCCTGGAGACCTTGCGGGATTTCAACCGCACCCGCATGCCGGAAAGGCAGCGCGCGGAGGCGCTGGCGCTGTTCCGTATCCCCGTGGCCCAGGCAATGGATGCCTTGATCGCCCGCTACGCACAGGCGCCCCTGCCCTTACGGGAGCGCTATCGCCGCTGCGCGGAGCGGGTCCATGAGCTCGCGGTGGAAGCGGCCTATGCAGAAAAGGCCCTCGTGCTCCAGGCAGCAGCTGACGGGTTGGTCGATAGCCGCGCCCGCGCCCGGTATCGTGCTGCCCTGGTGGACGGTGTGCGAGCCCTGGGACGGGTCCTGCTGGAACACTACCGGGTCTATGCGCCGGAGCCGCAGGGAATCTGGGCGGAACTCCACGAGCTTTATCGCCATGCTGAGCACCTGTCCGCGTGTGGATCCCCGGAGACACCGGTGGCGGACGATCCCAGCAGCCCTTTGGGGCCGGTCCACGAATATCAGCGTGTGGTTCTGCTGGCCCTGGCGAATCCCTACCACTTGATGCAGGGCGAGGTCCAGACGCTCTACGACGCCCTCCACGGATGGGCAGCCCAGGCGCGTCTGTACGTGCCCGATGACGGGAATCTCCTCGGCCGATTCTTCATCACCCTGGACACGGATCTTCCCCCCGGTTTCGGTTTTGCTCAGCACCGCAGGTCCGCCGCGGCGCTTCGGGTGGTCGAGCACGCCGCGGTGCTGCGTGAGGTGTCGAAGCGAATCGCCGCGTTCAGTGATCCGGGTAAGGGGGGGCAGGTTCCCACTCCCCTGTCGTTGGCACAGCGGCTGGAGCGCGGCATGCTGTTCCGGCTGAAACGGGCGTGGTCGGCCCGGGTCCCGCGCCAGCATTCCCGCACGCCGCGCGCGTCTCCGGTACGCCTCGCTGTGGGGATCAGCGCCTGCCACCACTTTCTCTGCGCCGAGTCGGCGTTCTGCCCGGAACGGGATGAGGTGCGGATGCGCGGGGGCAACGCGGCAGTCCGGGTTCATGCCCTCTCCCTGGTACCCAAGGAGGTCGAGCCCTGGCGTATCCAGGATGCGGAACAGCGGCTCACCAGTGGGATTGCCACCCCACGCCAGTCGCACTTCGATCCGGAGGATCTGCAACGGGACGTTTGGGAGAAGATCTACGCTCGGGCAATGGATGCGGGCGCGGGTCCAATGCGGTTCCAATGCTGTACCTGGAACCGGCACGATGTCAGCGCCGGGGGTATGTCGGTGCGTGGCATAGCCCCAGCGGGGATCGAGGTCCGTGTGGGAGAACTGGTTGCCTTCGGGGAGTCCGATAGTCGGCCCCGTACCTGGGCGCTGGGGGTTATCCGGTGGCTCAAGGTACACCCGGACAGTCACATGGAGGCGGGCATCAAGGCCCTGGCGGAACGGGCCGCCCCGGTGGCGACCCGCGGCGTTGCCGGCACCGGGGGAGGGACCGAATACTTTCGCGCGCTGGGGGTTCCCAGGCCGGGGCAGGATGCCATGGACACACTGATCGTGCCCGCGGCGGTGTACGATCTGGGCACGGTTGTGGCGATCAACCTGGGAAACAAGCTGCTCTACGTTCGCCTCACCAAGCTGGCGGAGACCACCCGGGCATTCTCCCAGTTTGAGTACCGGGGTGTCGCGGCACCGGCCAGCGAACGCAATTTCATGCCCGCGATCCCGCACGGGCACTAGCGCATATTTCTCACCGGTCTTCCGCCATGGGCGCCGCTGCGCTCGTCAGGTCGGGGCGTACTTCGTTGTGCCCGTCGTGGTGTTATGTCGGCCATACCGAAGGCGGGCTGCGGTCCGCGTGTTCCGTCCGAAAGGCGCCTCGGCGCCCGCGCGACGAACACCGATCAGAAACGCGGGCTATGACGTGCCGCTCAGGCAACCGGTGGACCGGCGGTGCCGTCGTCGTCCGATGTCGTTTCGGATTCTGCGTCTTTGTCCTCAGACTCACGGACAAAGAACCGCGAGAACCATACCCCTGCTTCGAACAGGAACCACATCGGTACCGCCAGCAGTACCTGTGAGAGCACGTCCGGCGGGGTAAGCAGCATTCCCACCACAAAGCATCCAACGATGACGTAGGGCCGGAAGTAGGCGAGCTTTTTCGGCGTGGTAACCCCGGTCCACACCAACAGAATCGTGGCAATCGGTGCCTCGAATGCCACCCCGAACGCGAAGAACATGGTGAGAACGAAGTCCAGGTACTTCGTGATATCCGTCATGATCGCGACCCCGTGGGGCGCGGTCCGGGTAAAAAAACGGAACATCAGCGGGAAGACCACGTAGTAGGCGAATGCCATTCCACCGTAGAACAGGGCGGTGCTCGATATCAGCAGCGGCAGGATCATGCGCTGTTCGTGGCGGTAGAGTCCTGGCGCCACGAACGCCCATACCTGGTAGAGCAAATAGGGCATGGCCAGAAACACCGCCACCACGAGGGCGAGCCTGAACGGGGCGAGGAACGGTGAGGTGACATCGATCGCGATCATGCTGCTGCCGGCGGGCAACTGCCGGGTCAGGGGGCCGGCAAGCATGGTGTACAACGGGTCCGCATAGGCCGACAGCGCCAGGAACAGAACGGTCACCACCACCAAGCTGCGCAGCAGCCGGCTGCGCAGTTCGAGGAGATGGGAGATGAACGGCTGCCCTTCATCCCCCTCCGGCTCCGCCGGTCTATCCGTTTCCGCCATGGGTTCCGTCCCGATGGTCATCGGGCCTGGTTGGGTTTTCGGCGCGTGGCTGGTCGGTGTCGCCAGCGGATGTCGCCGTGGCGGGTGCTGGATCCGTGTCTGCGGCGGGCGGAATCGGGTGATCCACGATGGGCGTCGCGGGGTCTGCGGAGATGTCAGCGTCCTTCGAACTGGCTTCCGGAACCTCCTCTATCAGTTCCCGGTGGGAGGCGCGCTCCAGCGCGGCAACGTCCCGGCGGAAGTCGTTTTCCGTCTCGTCCAGCATTTGCTTGATTTCCTGCATGCTGCCGTCCTTCGTGAGACTCTTCTTCAGTTCCTCCTGCTCCAACTCACGCTGTATGTCGGCACGCACGGTGTCTACCATGCGGCGCATGCGGCCCATCCACAGCCCGGCGGTACGCGCCAGCTGCGGAAGGCGTTCCGGGCCCACGACCACCAGGGCCACTACCAGAACGACCACCAGTTCCCAGAAGCCGAAATCAAACATGAAAGTGTGTCAGACGCCAGTTCAGTGCGGCCAGGAGTGGCGCGGCAAATACCTCGTCCCCGAAGGGCCTTCGGTATCCACAGCCCACGGACGGCGGGGGCTAAACCTTGTTCTTTTCGTGGCGATGGGCCTCGCCCTCGATTACGTGTCCAGGCGCTTCTTTTGGACTCGGCGTCTCATCGGTGCTCTCCGGTTCTGCTTCCGTTCCATCGTGCATGGACTTGCGGAAGCCGCGGATCGCGGACCCCAGGTCGGAGCCGATGTTGCGCAACCGCTTGGCGCCGAACAGCACCAGCACGATCAGCAGGATGATGACAAGCTCTTTGAAGCCAAAACCCATTTCCGTTCCCCTGCGGGCGGCTGAACTGCAGCCCTAGCGCGCGCTCCGACCTGCCTTCTCATCAAGGCCGGAAACACCGAACCTACGTTCCAACTCCCCGAGGACATCCCGGGGCCCGAGCCCGTGGCTCGCGAGCAGCACCAGGGTATGGAACCAGAGGTCGGCCGTTTCATGGACGATCTGCCGCGCGTCGTTTTGCTTCGCGGCCAGGAGCGTCTCGGTGGCCTCCTCGCTGATTTTGCGCAGGATCGCGTCCTGCCCCTTGTGATACAGCGAGGCTACGTAGGAACTCCCCGGGTCGGCCTCCTTGCGTGCCTCCAGAATGGCGCCCACTCTGACCAGGATATCATCCATAGATCTCTCGTGGGTCCTTGATAACAGGTTCAACCGTTCGCCAGCTGCCGTCGTCGAGGCGCTGGAAGAAACAGTGGTGACGTCCGGTGTGGCAGGCGATCCCGCCCTGCTGTTCCACCCGGAGCAGCACCGTGTCCCCGTCGCAGTCGAGACGGATCTCACGAACCCGTTGCTCATGTCCCGACGATTCGCCCTTATGCCAGAGGCGCCCCCGTGACCGGGACCAGTACACTGCGTGGCCGGTGGCCGCGGTCTGTTCCAGGGCCTCGCGGTTCATCCACGCGAGCATCAGTACTGCGCCGCTCTCCGCTTCCTGGGCGATGGCCGGTACCAAGCCGTCGGTGTTCCAGTGAACCTGATCCAGCCAAGGAATGTCCATAGTGAGAGTTTCGGGCTAACCGGACCAAGTTTCAAGGGCGGGGTTCAGCACCGGGGTCGCCGCGCCGTGGCTGTCGCCAGAGCCCCCCACAGGGGCGTTCCAGACCCCGGTTACAGGCGTACCTCGATCCCGCGCTCGGCCATATAGGTCTTGGCCTGGCGGACCGTGTAATCGCCGTAGTGGAAGATACTCGCCGCGAGCACCGCGTCGGCGCCGCCCGCGCTTACCCCGGCTACCAGGTGGTCCAGGCTTCCCACCCCCCCGGAGGCGATCACCGGGACTTCCACCGCGTCAGCCACCGCCCGGGTCAGCGCCAGATCGAAGCCCTCCCGGGTCCCGTCCCGGTCCATACTGGTGAGCAGGATCTCACCGGCCCCGTATTCCGCCATGCGGCGCGCCCATTCAACGGCGTCGATGCCGGTGGAGCGGCGTCCGCCGTGGGTAAACACCTCCCAGCGTGGACCTGTTTCCGCGTCCCCGACCCGCTTGGCGTCAACCGCTACCACCAGGCACTGGGCGCCGAAACGCTGCGCCGCCTCGCGCACGAACTCTGGATTGTGTACCGCGGCGGTGTTGATGGCGACCTTGTCGGCGCCGGCCTTGAGCATGCGGCGGATGTCCTCTACGCTGCGGATCCCGCCGCCCACCGTGAGCGGGATAAATACCTCTGCGGCGACCTGTTCCACTACCCGGACCATGGTCTGGCGCTCGTCGGAGCTGGCGGTGATGTCCAGGAAGGTGAGTTCGTCGGCGCCCTGCTCATCGTAGCGGCGCGCGATCTCCACCGGGTCTCCGGCGTCCCGGATCTCCAGGAACCGCACCCCCTTCACCACGCGACCAGCGTCCACGTCCAGGCAGGGGATGATGCGCTTCGCGAGGCTCAATGGCCGACTCCCGGGTTTTTCCCGGGGAGGCTACCCGGCTTTACCGGTGGAACTTGTGTTCCTGGGCCGGGGCGCCGGGTCACTTCAGGCGGGTCCGCACAATTCGTCGGCGAGGCGCTGCCCATCGGCCAAGTCCAGAGAACCTTCGTAGAGGGCACGTCCCACGATCGCTGCCATGATGCCTTCATCGGCCACACCGCACAGCGCGCGGATGTCGTCCAGGTTCCGGACTCCTCCGGAGGCGATCACCGGGATATGGATCGCGCGCGCCAGGGCGGCGGTAGCATCCGTGTTTACGCCGCTCATCATCCCATCCCGACCGATGTCCGTATAAATGATGGCTTCCACACCGTCTTGTTCGAAGCGGAGCGCCATGTCGATCACGTTTTGGTTCGACAGCTTGGACCAGCCCTCGATGGCGATCTTGCCATCACGTGCATCTAGTCCGACCAGGATATGACCGGGGAATTCCAGACAGAGATTGTTGACGAAATGCGGTGTCTTGACCGCCTGGGTGCCGACGATTACGTATTGGACTCCCGCGTCCAGATAGGTCTGTACCGTGTCCTCGTCGCGGATGCCACCTCCCACTTCGATGGGCAGGTCGGGAAACGATTCGGCGATCTCCCGTATTACCGCCGCGTTCACCGGGTGCCCTTCAAACGCACCGTTGAGATCCACGACGTGCAGCCGTCGTGCGCCGGCCTTGGCCCACCGGCCGGCCATCTCCAGCGGATCGTTGGAGAACACGGTTTCATCCTCCATACGGCCTTGGCGCAGGCGCACGCACTTGCCGTCCTTCACGTCAATGGCGGGTATCAGCAACATGATGAGGCCCCTATCCTCGTGTCTCGTTGCGCCGGTCCACGCCGGCCCGTAAGTTTCCCGATTGGGTCAGAGTTTTCCATCCCAGTGGAGAAAATTCGCCAGCAGCGCCAAGCCCGCACGCTGGCTCTTCTCCGGGTGGAACTGCACAGCAAAGATATTATCCTGCCCCAGAGCGGAAGCGAATCCCCGACCGTAGGGGGTAGTGCCCGTCACCAGTCTAGGGTCTTCCGGTACTACATGGTAACTGTGCACGAAATAGAACCGGCTGTCCTGGGGGATATTTTCCCAGAGCGGATGGGTGCCGGCCTGGTGCACACGGTTCCAGCCCATGTGCGGGATTTTCAGGCGTGCGCCTGATGCATCGGTCAGGCCTGGCGGGAAGCGCGTGACGGCGCCGGCGAACACGCCCAGCCCCTGGGTCCCGCCGTTCTCTTCGCTGGTTTCCATGAGCGCTTGCAATCCCAAGCACAACCCGAGGAACGGGCGTTCGCGCAGACATTCGCGGATCGCCGCGTCGAGACCGTGCTCGCGCAGGCGCACCATGCAGTCACCGATTGCGCCCTGGCCGGGGAACACGACCCGGTCCGCGTCCCGGATCAGGCGCGGGTCCCCAGTCACGCAGACGTGATCATCGGGCGCCAAATATTCGAGCGCCTTATGTACGGAGCGCAGGTTGCTCATCCCGTAGTCGATGACAGCGATTGTGCTCATGGGTGATGTGACAGGCTCAGGGTTCGCGGCGCACGGGTTGAGCGGGTTTGGCCAGAGTCCTGGCGCCGATCCGTTCGTGGGGCTCGTGCCGGAATTCGGACCGCCGCGACACGGCGTGCGTGTGCGTCGGGTTCCTGGTGCCGGGGTACGGGCAGGCCGATCGGTCAGAGACTCCCTTTGGTGGACGGTGTTTGATCGAGTGCGCGCGGGTCCGGTTCCACCGCCATCCGCAGGGCTCGGCCGAAAGCCTTAAAGACGGTTTCCGCCATGTGGTGAGCGTTGCGCCCGTGCAGCGTATCCACGTGCAGGGTCACCATCGCATGATTGACGAAGCCCTGGAAGAACTCCCGGAACAGATCCACGTCGAAGTCGCCGATGCGTGCGCGCGGAAACTCGACGCGGTATTCCAGCCCGGGGCGGCCCGAACAGTCGACGACCACCCGCGACAGTGCCTCGTCGAGGGGTACATAGGCATGGCCGTAGCGCCGGATCCCGCGCTTCTCCCCCAGGGCCTGGGTGAATGCCTGGCCGAGGGTGATGCCGATGTCTTCTACGGTGTGGTGCGCGTCGATGTGAAGGTCCCCTTGGGCCTCCACCGCCAAGTCCAACAGCCCGTGACGCGCCACTTGGTCCAGCATGTGTTCGAGGAACGGAACGCCGGTGTGGAAGGAGGCCTGCCCGCTGCCGTCGAGGTTTACGCTGACCTGGATCCGGGTCTCCTGGGTGGTGCGCTCGGTGCTGGCACGGCGGGGCACGGATTTCCGCTCCTGGGGCGTGGGACTCACCCAGCCATGATACCGGCAACGGCGGTTCCGGGAAATAGTAAATCTTTCAAGGTCAAAGCCCACCGTGGTGGTGCCAAGTTCGGGGGAGTAGTCTGATACGGGCACGCTTGGCCCTTCGTTGCATGAGCGCCATGAATCTGAAATCATTGGAATTGGACTAAGTTTCAGCAGAGGGGTGTGGCGCGGGTGACGGATCGGGGGGCGCGCAACGTCATCAGCCTGAGCCGGATCAAGGTCGCGTGCCAGGAGTGCTCCCTCGCGCAACTCTGCCTCCCCCTGGGGATCGGCAGGACCGACGTGGACCGGCTGGACGCCATCATCAAGCGCCGCCGCCCCCTGCAACGCGGCGATTACCTCTATCGGACCGGCGACCGGTTCCACGCGGTATACGTGATCCGATCCGGTTCCCTCAAGACTTGGGCGCCGGGTGAAGGCGGCGCGGAGCAGGTGACGGGCTTCCATCTCCCTGGTGAGATGGTGGGTCTGGAGGCCATCCATGCAGACCAGCACCGCTGCGCGGCCATCGCCCTGGAGACCACCAGTGTGTGCGAAGTGCCGTTCTCCCAGTTGGAGGAGCTGTCCGGCCGCGTGCCGGCGCTGCAGCAGCAATTGCACCGGCTCATGAGCCGGGAGATCCTCCGGGACCACGAGCACCTGCTGGTATTGGGCAAAAAGACCGCCGAGGAGCGGCTGGCCACGTTCCTGGTCAGCCTCTCGAACCGGCTCCGGGAACGGGGCTATTCCGCCACCGATTTCCGGCTCAGCATGGCGCGCGGCGACATCGCCAACTATCTGGGCTTGGCGGTGGAGACCGTGAGCCGGCTGTTCACCCGTTTCCAGGACCACGGATGGCTGGAGGTAGACCGTAAGCAGGTCCAGTTGAAGGATTCCGCCCGGCTCCAGGATCTGGCGGGGGTCCAGCCCTGCCAAGCAAAACCGCGCCCCCGCAACGAGGGTCAGCGTTAGCGTAGTAGTTCACGCATGACGTTTCGTGGCCCCGGTCTCAGGGTGGCGGTGCCACCTGGAGCCAGAATGTCACGGGTCCGTCATTGGTCAGGCTGACCTGCATGTGGGCACCGAAGCGACCGGCGGCGACGTGGGGATGGCGCGCACGGGCCAACGTCAGCAGGGCTTCGAACAGCCGCCGCCCCGCCGCGGGGGTTGCCGCCGGGGTGAAACTGGCGCGCGTGCCCTTCCGGGTGTCCGCCGCGAGGGTGAACTGGGGTATCAGCAGAATCGCGCCGTCCAGTTCAGCTACGCTGCGGTTCATGCGCCCGTCCCGATCCGGAAATACCCGGTAGCCGAGGACCCGGTCGAGCAGCCGCGCGGCTTCCCGTTCCGTGTCTCCGCGTTCTACGCCTACCAGTATCACCAAACCAGTGGCAATGTGTGCGATCACTTCGTCATCGACACGCACCTCCGCGCCGGTCACCCGTTGCAGCAGCCCGATCACGTCGGTGTTCCTCCCTGCGCAGCGATAACGGTCCTGGGATGGGGTGGCGGGGTCACGGGCAATATCGTGCGTGCGTGGGGGTTGCGGGACACGCAGTGCGGGGGGTCGACTAGGCCCCCTTGGGCATCGGGATAAGGCGTACCTTGAGCTCCTCGCGGTTTGCCGGGACGAAACCGTGTTTGGCGTAGATGTCCTGGGCGTCCTGGGTCTGCAGATACTCGAGGAAGCGCCGGGCGTTGACCGGGTTGCGCGCCTTGTTGAGGGGGCCGATCGCGTAGCCCACCTTGCTCCCCTGGTTGTAAGGCGCCGGGATCACCACGCCATCGATCTTACGCCCCGAGGCCTTGCCGTAGACCACCTCCGTGGCCCAGACGATGCCCGCGTCGGCTTGGCCGTGTTCGATCCGGTAGGGGGTTTCCCGGTGATGGCGGGAGGTAAACCAAGTCTTGCCGGGGATCGCCCAGCAACTCTTGCACTTCTTGTCGGCGGTCACCTTGTCGTAGATTCCAAGCTGCTTGAGCATCTCGGAGCCGTAGAACTTGAAGATGCCCTCGGTGAGGGGGTTGGGCAGGGATAGCACCACGTCGTCCCGCGCCAAGTCTTCGGGCCCCTTGATCCCCTTGGGGTTGCCGGCTGCCACCATCAGTTCCAGCTTATTGTGGGTGTAGATCATGTAGTCCCGCATGAGGCCCTTGGCGTGCAGTTTCTTCAGGTGTCCCAGGTTTACGCTGGCGAACAGGTCCGGCGTGCGGTTGGTCTTGCGCCCGTTGATGCTGCCCTGCTTGAGGATTTGTTGCTTGAGGATCTGCCCCGGTGGGATGGTTTCCACATAGACTGCTTTGATACCGGGGTTCTTCTTCTGGAAGTCGCGCATCAGATCTTCCATGACCATGAACTGGTTGCCGGCCAGATACATGACCAGATCCGAGTGGTAGGAGTCGCTTACATTGCCGTAGGTGATCTTCCCATCGGCGTGAAAGGTGCGGTAGTCGTGGCCTAGACCAGCGTCCTTGGCCCCGAGGGCCGGGGTGCTGACGATGCCGGCCAAGACCAGTGACAGGACCCCCAGGTAGCCCCACAGGTAGCGATTTTTCATGACAAACCCCCTCCCCACGGGCAATTATAATGATAGGAAACGTAGCGTCCGGGCGGCCCCCGGTACGTCACGTTTCAAACGACAAGACGCCCGGTGTTGCGGCTTTATTCCCGGTGCGGCTGGTGGGGAACGGCGGGGCGGTTGCCCCCGGCGTTGCCGGATGCCTTGGGGACGGTGGGGGTATTGGACGGTGGCAGCGCCAGGAGGTGTTTGCTCAGCGCCCCGTCGAGGTGGTAGCTCAGGCCTTGAGCCGGCCGCGCCAGGACCAGTTCCGGATCGGTTTCCTGAAGGATGAAGCGCACCGGGGTCTTGCGGCCTTGCAGGTGAACGACGATCTCGCCCAGGGACTTGCCAGCATGGTAGCGCTGCACATCAAGGGCCTGCGCATCGTGCCAGCGATTAACCAGGGCCTGGATTTGGTCTGCGGTCACCTTGGGTTGTGGCGGATCCAGGGTCCAATCGCCGTTGGCGTTGCGGCGCAGGTGGAGTGCCGGCAGACGCAGGGAGAGAATCCGTGTCTCCTCGGGTAGCAGCGTCAGGTCCACGAAGCCGGTGGGTCCCATGGTCAGGAAGGGATAGACCGTGTCGTTGATCAGGTGCACCGTGTCACCGATCTGCACGTAGCGCCACTGGTTGATCGGGTCTGTTCCGCCGAACTTGATTGTCTCCTGGTTCAGGCGTAGGCGCGCCTTGGGTGGGTCCAGGTCCACGCCTTTGAGGTTCAGCCGCGCGGCGGAATAGTGCGCCAAGCTGCCGGCGGCGGCCGCGGCCTCTACCCCATCCACCCGCAGTTGGTTGGCGCGCGCCTGCAGCGGCGCGGTAATGCGCCACCGGCCGTGGGTCTTGGCCAGGGTGATGGCCGGGTGACCGGGCCGTTCGATAGCGATGGCGGTAATGTCATGCGGTGCCAGGGGGGTCAGGGGTGGCGGCGGCGGTGGTTTTTCCCGTCCGGGCCGGAAGTGGACCACCAGCGCCAACCCGAGGACGGTGGCGGCCAGGACGAGGTTGAGCAGGGTCCGGCTGCGCATCGGGCTCAGCGGGCGCGCCGGCGGTACCAGATCACGATCCCGCTTCCCAGCAGCAGCGCCGGCAGCACCAACAGCAAGCCGAAGCCGATGATCGCCTGCGCGTCGCTGCTCAGGGTCAGGGTCAGATCCGGGGCGGTCTTCGCTGGCACGTTGATGAACTGGTCGTTATGGGTGAGCCACTGAAAGACCTTGAGGCCCAGATTCGCGTTGCCGGCGTTACCCAGGTAGGCGTTGGAAAGGAAATCCCCGTTGCCGATGACCACCACCCGCTGGGACCGCGGTTCCGGATTGGGCGTGTTCGCGGCGGGGGTCTCTGTAGCGCGCGCGCCGGTTTTCCCGTGCGGCGTGGTTACGCCGGCGGGTGCCGTGGCCTTAACGCTGCGGGTCAGCGCTACGCCGATATTCAGGGGACCGTGTTGGTCCTTGCCCGGATTGTAGGCGACCGTGCCGGACAGGGCGCCCACGTGATCCCAGCTTTGCGCGCTGCTGGTCAGAAACGCGTCCGGGTTCCAGTCGCCGTGGTCTTTTTTGACCTGGATCCCGGCCGCCTCCGGGAACAGGGTCAGCAGGTCCATGCCGCGCGTGATGGGGGAATCGGGATAGTGGGTGACCAGGGCAAACGGGGCGCCGAACAGGCGCACCGCGGCCGGGTCCACGATAGTCCCCGGAAGGATCCGGATGCCCAGTTCCTTGGCCACGGGTTCCAGTCCATGCAAGGATCCCGGATCCTGGAGCCAAAGCAGGTTGCCGCCGTGACGCACGTAGGCGCGGATGGCGTCCACTTCGCCGGGGAGCAGGTTGACCCGGGGGCTGGCGATCACCAGCACCGTGGTATTGCGTGGGATGCTGGCAGTGGTGGCGAGGTTCAGGGTCTGCACCGTCACGCCCTTGTTCTTCAACAAGCGGCCGAAGTCTCCGAGGTCGAAGTTGGCCCGTCCATCGGGGTCGCGTTCCCCGTGGCCGGTCAGGAACACCGCCCAGCGGTGAGCGCCGCTTGCCACCCGCAGCAGCGCATTGGTCAACCCCGATTCACTCAGATGGGTGAGTTGCTCGCTGCGGCCCTTATATTGGATGACCAGTTCCCCGTCCACGGTGATGCCCAGATCCCGCACCTGGGCCGGAACCGTGTCCGGATTGACGAACACAAGATGGATGTCGGGCTTGATCCGCTGGTAACGGCCCACCAGGTCCTGGATCTGCTGGCGCAGTTGCGGCCGCTGCCGCGCATAGGCGGTGATGGTCAGCGGACCGTGGATCCTTGCGAGCAGTTCACGGCTCGCCTTGGACAGGGTGTTGCGGTGGCCCGCGGTCCAGTCCGCCTGATAGGTGTACTGGGTGCTGAGCCAGCCGAGCATTCCCACGATCCCCAGGAACAGCGCGACAAACGCGATATTCTGGAACCGGAGCAGCAGTCGTGACCTGGAGGTGACTTCCATGGTGCTAGCGGATCCCCGGGCTGCGGGCCGCGGCCCGGCCCGTCGTGGCAGCGGTCGGTGGGACCGATCCGGGATGGGGGCTGAAATATTTCAAAGCGCGCACGTTCAACGATTCCCGGCCGGTCAGTGTTGCAGGCGCTCGGCATCCAGACGGCGGATGCTCAAGACCAGAAAGGTTGTGATGAACAGCAGGTAATACACCACGTCCTGCGTGTTGAAGTTGCCCTTCAACAGGGATTCGTAATGGCGCTGGAGAGACAGATAGGCGAACGCGCCGCTCATGCCGGGACGGGAGTTGCCGGCCCAGTCGACTACCCAGAGCAGCAGCAGCAGACCAAAGGTGCTGATGGCTGCCACCGTGGGCTGACTGGTGAGGCTGGACATGAACAGCCCGGCGGCGCCGAACGCGGCCAGCAACAGGGCCAGACCCAGAAAGCCCGCCGCCAAGGTCCCGTAGTCGAGTCCGCTGCCGAGCAGCAGGGACAGGGGCATGAGGGCGATGAGGGCCAGCAGTATGGCGAAGAACAGCAGGAGACCCAGGTATTTGCCGAGCACGATATCGGTCATGGACATGGGCGCCGAGTACAGCAGGGGCAGGGTGCGGTTGCGCCGCTCATCGCTGATCAGACGCATCGTCAGCAAGGGGGCTACGAGCATCAAGATGAAAGCCGCGTCGCCCAGTATGGGCACCACCACCAAGTCCGTGACCCCGGGGGCGTTGGGAATGCTGGCCAGACGCGGCTGTATTACCTGGAAGTATTCGATCTGCGCGAGAAACAGCCACGCGAGCAGGAACATCACCACTGCCAGGATCGCCCAGGCGAGGGGGGAGAGAAACATACTACGCAGTTCGCGTCGTGCCAGGGTCAGGATCATGCCGCCTCCGTCGGCGCCGGGACGGGCCGCGCCTCCTGGTCCCGGTAGACCAGATCCACGAACAACTGTTCCAGGGAGGCGCGTTCCGGAATCAGTTCGCAGAGCCCCCAATGCCGTTCCACGGCGCGGGCGACCAGGGCCTCGGTCGGATCGGCGCCCGGCTCCAGGCTCAGACGCAGGCGCCCATCGCCCACGGACTGTACCTCGGCGACTCCGGGGATGGCCGCGAGCTCGGCGGCCGCGGGCGGATGACGGAACGCGGCGGTGAGGCCCTGCATCCGGGCGTCGCGGGTGACCTCGTCCATCGTTCCGTAGAGCACCTGCTCGCCGCGGTGGATCATCAAGACCCGGTTACAGATGGCCTGTACTTCGGGCAGGATGTGGGTGGAGAGAATGACGCTGTGCTCCTTGCCCAGTTCCTGGATCAGGTCGCGGATCTCGCGGATCTGGATCGGATCCAGTCCCACGGTAGGCTCGTCGAGGATCACTACCGCCGGGGTATGGATGATGGCCTGGGCGATGCCCACTCGTTGCTGATAACCCTTGGAAAGGTTGCCGATGAGCCGTGCGCCCACCGTGCCCAATCCGCAACGTTCCTTGGCGCTGCGCACCGCCTCCCGAATCCGTCCGCGGGGGATGCGGTTGATGCGGGCGCAGAAGCCGAGATATTCGTCGACGGTGAATTCCCGGTACAGGGGTGGCTGTTCCGGGAGGTATCCAAGTTGGGCCTTGGCACGCTGAGGGTGGTCCAGGAGGTCGGTGCCGTGGATCCATACCCGCCCGCTGCTCGGAGCGAGGTTGCCGCTGATGACCTGCATCGCGGTGGTCTTGCCGGCGCCGTTGGGGCCCAGGAACCCGAGCACCTCGCCCTTGCGCAGTTCCAGGCTCAGGCCGTGCACCGCACACAGTTCGCCATAGTAGCGGTACAGGTGCTCAACGCGGACCAGGACGTCATCAGCCATGCGTGTTACCAAGGCGAAACCGCGGAAGCAGCCGACGCTTCCTTGGCCCCGCATTTTCCAATACGGTTGATCAGAATACCCTCACCCTGACCCGCCGGTTTTATTAAAGTGGGCGGGAACGCAGGTTGGGAGGTCAATTTATAATGTTGTCATCTGCAGTTTCATCTAAGCACTGCGTTTCCATGTGTCCGGTAGGACTGATCGTGACAGCATCGCTCCAGGCGCGCAACCGTCTCGCTGTCGGTTCGCCGTACGGGCACGCAGGGTTCGACTGCATCCGCTGCGCCAGGTTCCCCGTGTCTGCGTGCCCCGCCTTCCGTCGGCCGTCGGTTGGATCGTTCTGCATGGCAGCGGGGAATGCGTCCCGATTTATGATCCGCCACCTGCATGCGGGTGGCGTGCATGACAGGGCCGGCCCTGATCGCCGAGCCGATGGTCGCTACTTGCCTCAGCCCGGTTGGGGTGCGGCGGTAGATGAATCGGGAAATCGGCTGCCGGAATGGTCCCACGGTGGCTGATCGTAATTCCCCGGGGGGCGGAACCGCCGGATCACCGGGGGGCCGCGGCCGGGATGGCCGCCGCCGCGCGGTCCGCCCAGGCGAGGGATTCCAAATATGCCCGGCGCAGAAACGGGATCGCAAGCTCTGTGCAGTGCAGTTGGTCCCACGTCCCCCGTTCGTAGGCCTCCGTGCAGGCGAGCGCCCTGCCCAGGACGCCTTCGCGGCGCAGCAGGGCGTGTGTGACGGCTTCGGACAGGGGCAGTTGTTCCAGCAGCTCCGCCATGGGGCGGTCCATGAGCGCGTCCAGGTTGGAAAACAAACCCACGGTAAAACCGGCCGTCGGTTCCGTGAAGCCCAGGCCCTCAGCGAGCTGCTCGCACATGTGGGCGCGGAACAGTGAGTTGTGCAGCAGTGCCCGGGGCTTGTCGTCAAGGTTGGAGAGGGCGAGCAGCATGGCCCAGCGCTGGATCGCCTTGTGCCCGAGATAGATGAGGGCATGATGGATGGAGTCCACCTTGCGGGGCAGGGCGAAGAACGCCGAGTTGATGTAGCGGAGCAGTTTGTAGCTCAGGCCCAGGTCTCGGGCGATGACCTGTTCCAGGTCCGTCGCCGTCAGGCCCGGGTCCTGCACCTTGGCCATGAGCTGGACCACCGCAAGCCGGTTCTGAGGAATCGTGGTGGCCTGGAACAGGGTCGGGCGGGAGAGAAAATAGCCTTGGAAATAGTCGAAGCCCAGGCCCCGGAAGTGGGCGAACTCCTCCTGGGTTTCCACCTTCTCCGCCAACAAGCGCGCCGGATAGTGGCGCAGCAGCTCCACCTGCCGGGCGATCGAGTCGCGGTCCTGGGCCCGCACATCGAGCTTGATGAACTCGGCCAGTTCCACCAGGGGACGCAGACTCTCCTGGAAGACGAAGTCGTCCAATGCGACGCGGTAGCCGGCGGCGGCCAGTTCTTCCACCGCCCGGATCAGGGCCGGGTCCACCTGCACGTCCTCGAGGATTTCCAGCACCACCCGCTCCGGGGGTAGCGCCCGCAGGTGTTCGCCCAACAAAAATCCCCGGGTGACGTTGATGAACGCGGGCTGTTCTCCTACCAGCAGATCCAGTCCGATCTCAAGGAAACTATTGACCATCACCTGTGCGGTGGCTTCATCGGCGTTGCCCACCTGTGCATAGTCCACGTTTCCCGCACGGAACAGGAGCTCATAGGCAACAACCCGCGCGTCGGCGTCGAAGATCGGCTGGCGCGCGAGGAATACCGTGGACGATGTGGGGTCCGGCATCGGGTCTTACCACGGGGCTCGGTGTCGATTCCCTACGGTACCGCGTTCTGGCGTCGGCGCATAGGGACGCGCCAGCGGAGATCTTGCGGCCGCGGCGCGGCGTTTCTTATGGTGGATGCGGAGCATCGGTAACGTGGCCCGCGACGCGCGCGTTTGCGGAACGTGCCGAAGTTAAATGGCGCTTATTTGAGCTCCGGGGGTTGCAGCCGGACCGGATCGTCGTGTTCCGTCACAGAAACCTCGCGTCTTGGTCCTTGGGTTCTGCGGCCACTTTTCTTGCGTCGGGCCCACCGGTATTCAACTGGATTCGGCTCCGGCGCAGAGGGCGGCAGGAAGTCCATGGCGAGGTGCCCGTCGGGGGTATCGACGTGGTCGCGCACCACCCGGGAACGTTGCGCCCGAAGCCCATCCCAGATGACCGGCGTTTGACCGCGCGGCACCCAGGTGCGTACCCGCGTGGGTCGTTCGGAGAGGCCTGACTCGTCGATAAGAACGATTACCAGGCGTGCGCGGCAGGTTTTTTTGAGCGCAGGCCACGTACGCGTCTTCTACTGCGCTCCGGCCTCTTTGTTGCGCTCGATCGCACGCCCCTCGGGCTTCTGGCCGGAGAAGCCCATGGCGCCCAGGATCCGCCACACATGGACGTCGCTGTATGTGATGCCGAACCGCTGCTCGATCAGCAGGCGTACCCGTGTGCGTGTCCAGAGGTCGGTGCCATATCCACTGGCAATGGGCCCGGCCAATAGCCGCTCGCGCAGTTCGTCCAGCTGTTCGGTCGACATCAATGCGGGACGGCCTCCCTTGCTCATCTCGCGCAGGCCCTCGATGCCATGTTCCTGCAAAACCCCAAGCCAGCGATACACGGTCTGTCGTGGTGCGCCAACGCTTCTGGCGACCTCGGGCGGTGTCTTGCCTTTTAACAGCAGGCGACCTGCACGAACCCGTCGCTTGGCCGCCTCGTCCATCTTTACCGCCATGGCCTACTCCCGATTTCAAACGGACATGGCAATTATGCGCAAAAGGCGGCAATATGTCATACGGTTATGTAATGTTCAATAGGTGGGCGCGCTCCCGGTATCCGCGGTCTCGGCGTAGGGTGGGCTGCGCGATCGGTGCGCACGTGCTGGCGGCGTCTCGGTGCTCGCGCGACGACCGCTGGGGGAAAATGTCGGCAGAGATCTGCGCTAAAGTGGTTGCGCCGCCGCCCGCTACAGGTTTTGGACAGGGCAGGGCATTTGCCTTATGATGGAAGAAACCCAGTCTTATGAGGGCCCGGATACCCGCGCATCGACGGGGGTACTTTCGACTCCGCCCTTGAACTCACCGAGGTACATCGTATGTTGAGCGGATTGCTGCATCTTCCGGTCTGGGGTCTCGTTCTGGCTACGTTGGCGCTGACCCATGTCACGATCGCCGCCGTCACGATCTTCCTGCACCGTCACCAGGCCCATCGCGCACTGGATCTGCACCCGATAGTGAGTCATTTCTTTCGGTTCTGGCTGTGGCTGACGACCGCCATGGTCACCAAGCAGTGGGTCGCGACCCATCGCAAGCATCATGCCCGCTGCGAGACCGATGAGGATCCCCACAGCCCGCAGGTCGCGGGGATCCGCACGGTACTGTGGCGCGGGGCCGAGTTGTATCAGGCGCAGGCCCGCAATTCGGAGACCCTGAGCCAGTATGGCCATGGTACCCCCGACGATTGGCTGGAGCGGCATCTATATGGTCGCGCCCCAAGCGCCGGTCCGGTTCTGATGCTGGTCACCGACTTGGCGTTGTTCGGCCTCGCCGGCATCGCCATCTGGGGCATCCAGATGCTCTGGATCCCGTTCTGGGCCGCTGGCGTGATCAACGGGATCGGCCACTGGTGGGGTTACCGGAACTTCAAGACAGAGGATGCCTCGACCAACATCACGCCGGTGGCGCTGCTCATCGGCGGCGAGGAACTGCACAACAACCATCATGCCTTCCCCAGCTCCGCGAAATTCTCCAGCAAGTGGTGGGAGATCGACCTGGGCTGGTGGTATATCCGCCTGCTGGCACTGGTACGGCTGGCGCGGGTTCGCAAGGTCGCCCCCCGGCCCCACTTGGTGGAGGGCAAGGGGCGGGTGGATATGGAGACCCTGCGCGCGGTGGCGGTGAACCGCTACCATGTCATGGCGGAGTTCGCCTCCCGGGTGCTGGTGCCGACCCTGCGGGACGAGCTGCAGCGCGCAGATCGCTCCTGCCGCAGCCTATACCGCCGTGCCCGCCACGGCGTGCTGCGCGATGACGCGTTCCTGGACGAACACGCCCGCACCAGTCTTAAGGAAGTGCTTAGCAGGAGTCAGCAGTTGCGGGTCATCTATGAGTTCAAGCGCCGGCTTCAGGAGGTCTGGGCCCGCTCCACCCCGAACCAGGACCGCCTGCTGCGCTCCCTGCAGGAGTGGTGCCATCAGGCCGAGGCGACCGGGATTCTCGTCCTGCAGGAATTCGCGGCACGCTTGGCGCGCTACCGTCTGCAGCCTGCATAGGTTCAGCGGGGACCCGAACGCAAGAAACCCGCCGTTGGCGGGTTTCTTGTTTAAACCTGTGGCTCGGCCTGTCGACCTGCGCCAGACACCGTGCTATTTGATCTTCGCCTCTTTGTAGAGCACATGCTTGCGGACCACCGGGTCGTATTTCTTGCGCTCCAGCTTGTCCGGCGTGTTGCGCTTGTTCTTGTTGGTGGTGTAGTAGTGCCCGGTCCCGGCGCTCGATACCAGCTTGATCTTTTCCCGCATGGCCGCGTCTCCTTAGACCTTTTCGCCCCGGAGCCGCAGTTGGCTCAGGACGTTGTCGATGCCCAGTTTGTCGATGATGCGCATACCGTTGCTGGATACCCGCAGCCGTACCCAGCGCCGTTCGCTCTCCACCCAGAACCGCTGGTAGTGCAGATTCGGCAGGAAACGGCGCCGTGTCTTGTTGTGGGCGTGGGAGACGTTGTTGCCCGAAATGGGGCGTTTCCCGGTTACCTGACAGACTCTGGACATCGCAGGAATTCTCCATAAACCGCTATGGGACGTGAACCGCGCTTTATAGCAG
>NCBI01000033.1 GCA_002255365.1 Chromatiales bacterium 21-64-14 | reverse complement strand
CTCGTTACCGCCCAGACGCGCGACGGTATGCGTTCCAAAGCGGGCCACCGTGTCGCTCGTGCGAACCACGCCGGTGAGCCGCGCACCGATCTCGCACAGCGCCTGGTCGCCAGCGTGTCGGCCGAGCGTGTCCGAGACCGTGCGAAACTGAATCAGGCCGATTGCGAGGACCGCGGTGCGTCCGCTAGTGCGCCGGCCCCTGGCGAGCGCCTGTCCGAGCCGGTCATAAAAAAGCGTCCGATTGGCGAGCCCTGTGAGTGCATCGTAGTAGGCAAGATGGCGAAGTTGTCGCTCCTGCTCGATATACTCGAGCCCGAGTCCGGTGTCGGCGGCAAGCTCCTCCAATAGCCGGATCTCCTCGGTGTCGAAAAACCCCGGCTCGTCGGCGTACAACGCCAGGGCCCCGATGGCGCGCTGTTGAAGCTGAAGCGGAAAGGCCGCCATCGAGCGCAAGCCAAACGCGCGGGCATTTTCGCGCCACAGCGCCATGTGGGAATCCTGCTCGATATCGTTGCATACCATGTACTTGCTGGAACGCAGCGCGTGACCGATGGGACCGCCGCCTTCGGGAACGTCCTCCTGCATCGAAATCCGGATCCCCTTGACGTAGTCCTGACCACTTCCGGCCCAGGCCGTTGGCACGACGTCCCCGCTCTCCGGATCCACCATCCCGATCCACGCAAGCTGAAAGCCCCCCTGATCGACTGCGATGCGGCAGGCTTCCGTGAGCAACGCCTCGCGCTCGCGAATCCGCAGTAGCGCACTGTTGATGCCACTCAATACCCTGTAGACTCGATTGAGGCGCTCGACCCGCCGGGTTTTTTCCGCGATTTCCGCGGCACGCCGCTCGAGTCCGCCGGCCATCGCGTCGAAGTCGGCGGCCAGTTCCCCGAGCTCGCTGCCCCCGCGTAGGGCATACGTACGTGCGGTAAGATCGCCGGTCGCGAGGCGCCGGGTGGCCGCGAGCAAGGCATGAACCGGTCGTATCACGAAGACGGTCCCCCCTAACCACGCCAGTATGAACACCACTGCCGTGGTCAACGTGAGGAGTAGCAGTTCGCGACGCGTCGTGCGATAGACCTGCGTGTAGGCGATCGTGGTCGGAATCCCCAAGATGACGTGCAAGTCGTGGGAGCTACCGAGGTGGCGGACCCGCGAAAACGCATAGAGGCTGGACACACCATCCGGGCCCCCAGTGTGCACGACCCCTGACCCCGCAACCGTGTGAAGAACGCGTCCGAGTGGGGTATTGGCCAGTGCCTTCCCCAACCACCGTTGTCCATGGGGATAGTGGAAGAGTACCCGCCCGGTGGGGTCGAGCACGGTCAGCGTCGCGCCGGCAGGTAGGCGCATATCCTTTGATAAGATATCGATCTCATTTAATTTCATCGCGGCGATCAGCAATGCTGTCACCCGACCCTGGGGATCGAGGAGCGGGTAGGCGGCTACCAGGACGGGTAGCCTCGTCATCTGGCCGATTTGATAGTTGCCGAGCGAGAACGCGTGCGTCTTGGAGGCACGTTGAAAGAACGCTTCCCGCGCCGGGTCAACTGGTTGGCGGAATTCCACTGCGCTACAGCGCACGTGCGCATCCGCGGCGATGATGGCGAAATTGGCATATTGCGGACTACGGGCGAGGATCCCCGCAAGGAACGAATGGCAGTTAGTGGTTCCCGAACGGACCTGTGGCAGGTGCGCAAGAAGCGCCAGGAGCTGACGGGTGTGGCGAATCCGCTGCGCTTCGCGAAGACCGATCTGTTGCGCCACGGCGATGGCTTGGTCCTGCGCGGTGGCCGTGGCTTGGGCCCGCTGCCGTTGCGCCGTGTAGCCGATGACTCCGAGTGCGGGGAGAACAGAAAGTCCAACCAACAGGAGCAGACGTGCGCGCAGCCCCCAAAGGTAGCGACGTGGCGTGGTCCGGCCCGGTAGCCCGTCCCCAGCAGCGAACCGGGCTTCATGCCCCCGCTCCCCGTTCTCGCGACCTTGGTCGCCACTGTCGGATTCGGCACGCGTCGTCATGGTGGCGACACCTCTTCTAGGCAGTGTTACTGGTGGAAATTAGAGCCGATCTCAAAATGCATCTCGGTCGCCCATGCGGTGTTGCGGACCCTGCTGCGGTGCTCATTTACTGGGTGTAAACTGCGCGCCTCGCAGGGCCCGCGCCTTGCCTGAACGCCCGATCTGCGAATTTGAGATCGGTTCTAGTACGGTTTCCCGGACTCGCGAGAGTCGGAACACTCGGTGAAGTCGGGTGTTCCCGTAAACCGGCAGTAAGATCATTGACGTGTAGATCTTCAGTTCCGCGAAGAGTTATCGGTTCGTCAATGCGCCATGATCGTGAGTCACGTTCTCAGTGCTTGCGCACGCTCGCTTAGCGCGATCGAGGTCCGAGACCGTTCGCCCTGCTTTCCTGCCTCGTGCTCATTACCTCACCTATGCCTATTGGGGTCAGCGGCAGGTTATTGAAAACATGTAGGGGTGGCCAATTTTTTTGGCCGCGAACACGAAGGCTTTGGGAACCGGAAAGGGATTCATGGTTGGCTATGTTTAGGTTCCCCAGCTCGGGCGCGCTTACTGGGGCATGCCAGCGGGTGAATGTCTTATGCGACATCGAAGACCCGCCACCAATGTCTGCTATTCCTGGGCGTCAGGGAGTGGTCACCTCTCCGACGCTGCCCGCCATGGAAGTGCGAAGCACGAGGCGGGTAGTCCCCGGAAGGCGTAGAGCGCGGGCGTATCGACGTAGTGGAGAAGTGGCGACGGACGTAGGGGGGGCCGGGGCCCAAAAGCTGGTCGCGCAGGCGAGTCGATTTTGGGGACTGGGATATCCCAAAATCGTTCACGACGTAGCGACACTCCTGCAGTTCGGTATCGCGATAAAAATTCTCGGCGGTCGAGTAACGAGGAGGAGGGCTTGCGGGGGAGGGCTCGGCATCGGTCGCCGGAGTGGACATGCCACGGGGCCGATTGCGGAGATGTAAAATTCCCCGCAGAACAATGTTCTATGGGGGGAGATCACGGTACCGCCGGTTTGGTGTCGGCACTGGGTGCATTGCGGAATCCCAGAGATTTCCTGGCGCTTGAAGTTCTCACATGGATCGGGGATAGTGCGGCAGGGTGATCCGTTGCGCCGTTGAGTTTGTGGATAAGGATGGGATCCAATGGCTTCGCCGCGACGCAGATAACTAATTGATAATACTTGTTAAGTTATTGATTATCCCGAGATCCCTTGCGCTCTGAAAGGAAGGACAGAACCAGGGTTTCTTGACACCCTGGAAGGCCGTCAGTGACAATTGCGCCGCAAATTTGCGCCCGTAGCTCAGTTGGATAGAGTACCTGGCTACGAACCAGGTGGTCGGGAGTTCGAATCTCTCCGGGCGCGCCAATAAAACAAAGGGTTAGATTAGTTTTGTCGCCGACCCCTTTGTATCCTCCGACATCCTCTTTGTTCCCTACGGGGAGCAAGCCCGTGCGTCGGACCACGATCAGCGTCGGCGCCTGCGCGAGCCCACGGTCGACGCTATTTTCGACCGCTCCCAGCAGCTCGCTCAACTCCGCAGCCGAGTAGTGCGTCGTAATGTCCCCATTATTGGCATGACCCAGCAGCGCCTTTCGTGTCTCCACCGGCACGCGCGACGCCCTCAGCCGTCTCCCGAAAGTGTGCCGGCGTTTTCGGAGCCGGCCTACGGGGATCCCGCGACGATCCTGGTCGTGGGCAGCGGGCCCGACGTCGTGGCGGCACTTGGGCGGGTCCTGGCCCCGGGTGAGTGCCGAATCGTGACCGCGGGCAATACGGAGGGGGACTTCGAGGCACTCGCTGCCAAGGACGTGGCACTCGTTTTCACGGGCGAGGAGGTCTTTGGGACCGTCGGGGAGGAATTCATGCGTTGAGTCTGCGGGATCTATCCAAACACGGCGCGCATCATGCTGGTTCGGGATACCGCCCGCCGGAGCACTACCGAGTCCGTTGGCCAGGATCCAGTGGCCGAATACATCCAACTACCGTTGGATGAGGACCATCTGCGCATCCGGCTCCGGGAGACCGTGCGCCAGCGACTTGGGCCGCCGGCGAACCGGTAACCCTCTGGCGTTCTTTTGCCTCCGGGATGCGGCCGGCGAGCAGCCGGGCACACCAGTACGACGGCCATAAATATCTCTCGCCGACCGTGTATTCGCGTTGGAATTGACGGACCACGAGTTGGGAATCGGGCCGGCAGATGAGCAGCCCCGCCCCATGGGCGACTGCCAGCTCCAGGCACTGGCAGAACGCAACAAGCACGTAGGCGGAGACTGCGATCCAGATTTGCCATGTCTGGGGTGCGTTGCACCTGACCCGATCGTGGCTCGGCGCTACGGCCAGACGGCGCTTGCCACCCCTGGCGATTACCATCTTACCATTAAGGACGGCTTGTTTTATTATGAAAATCAATAAATTAAGCTTAAGTAAGTGCCCTTCGTCACCGACCCCTTATTGTTCTACGCAGAAACCTGGGTTTGCACCAGCGCCGCCAGGCCATCGAATCCCAGGCGCATGTCGGTCACGCCGGCCACCAGCAACACGCGGCGCTCGACCATCTGAGTAGAACCTATCTCAAAATGCATCTCGGTCGCCCATGCGGTGTCGCGGACCCTGCTGCGGTGCTCATTTACTGGGTGTAAACGGCGCTCCTCGCAGGGCCCGCGCCTTGCCTGAACGCCTGATCTGCGATTTTGAGATAGGTTCTGGTTACCAGTTTTTTACTGCTCATTCAGCTTGATCCTATCTTGATCTTTCGGAAGATTCGCCGCAGGCCGGATCGATCTTCTTCTGTGTGCAAAACCGTTCGAACTGCCGCTGCGCGAGCTTCGACGGCACCGTCTTGCCGTTCTCCCAGCGGTTGACGGGGGCGAAGCTCACGCCGGGGGCGTGAGCTAGTTTCTCCTGGGAGAGCGTTAGCTGCCGCCGGACTTCCTTGACCGTTTCCGGGAAGTTTTCGGGTTGGCGGCTCATGGCCATTGGACATCTCCCGCTGATCGAATCAGCCGCAGCAGACCGGGGGCGACGTTCCACTGGTGGCCGTCGTCGGTGGCGACGCTGACGGTCTTCTTGTTGAGGCGCAGCACCACGCCCTCCCGCATCCGACCGTCCGGGGCCTGAAAGCCGACGCGGTCACCCCTGGTGAAGCCGGTCATCTGCGTTGTGGCGTGGGCCTGAGATATGAGATTGAGCCGTTCAACGATCAACCGGTTGAGAAAGAGCAGATCCTCTTCACCCAGCCGCTTGATCGCCTCGACGGCGGAGACACGGTCGACGATCTTGACGCTGCCGGGCTTCATGGCTGCGCCTGGTTTTGGAGCGTTTGCAAAAGCGGCAATAGCTGGGGTACGTCATCGCGGATGCTGCTCCACAGCGTGTCGTCGTCGATGCCGAGATCGCCATGGGTGAGGCGGTTGCGGGTGGCGATGATCATTCGCCAGGGAATTTTAGGGCGGGTGGCGCGGATCTCGTCCGGGAACTGGGTGGCGGATTCGCCGATCGGCTCCTTGGAGGTGGCCGGACCGTCGAAGGCCACCAGCACATCGACATCGCTGCCGCTGATCGCGGTATCGCGGGCGGTGGATCCGAACAACGCTAGCCGGGTCACGCCGAAACGGGCTTGCAGCTCGGGCTTGCTGCGGCTCAGCAGTTCGAGAGCGCGCTGTCTGTTCATGGGCCAACCTCCAAGGGTCGCTGTCCTCCATTTTGAGCCATTTATCCGCCGAACCGGCTGGGCGCATAAAGGCAACGTAACACCCACCGGAAATATAATATCTGCTATACGCCGTGCAACCTAAAATTGATGGAGTTCCGACCGGCGTGGGACTTGCGGGATATTTTAGGGTCGTTGTTAGGACTTTTGTTACTTCTGGCGTTGCCGCTGGGATGAGGCCCTACTAGGGTCCAGCCCCCAGGGTGCCTATCGCGCGCAAGACCCCCACTCCACGGGGTTAACGACGCTCATGCTCCGCGCCCGGCGCTGGCGCCGCCTGCATGAGCCAGGGGCGGGGCCGGTGGATGACCAGAGAAGACATGGGAACCAGCAAGCGCCGTCGGGTGGCCGAACCGGAGCAGTGAGCGTCCCGCCCCGGTCCACCCGCCCGGTCGCCGCGGCCCGACTATTCTTCGTTCTACAACCAGTACACAAATACGAACAGCAACAGCCAGACTACATCCACGAAATGCCAGTACCACGACACCGCTTCGAATCCGAAGTGGTCCTCCGGACCGAAATGTCCCTTCATGCAACGACCGAGGATTACACTTAGCATAATCAACCCGATCGTCACGTGGAGCCCATGGAACCCAGTCAAGATATAGAACGTCGCTCCATATACGCCAGATGTCAGAGTCAAATGGAGTTTCGTATACGCAAGATAGAATTCGCGGCCCTGTAGAGCAAGAAACACCATTCCGAGCGCGATCGTAGCGCCTACCGCAATCGTCGCAACACGCCGCCGCCCCTTGATCAACTGTTGCAGCCCCCAGGTAATTGTCCCACCTGACATCAGAAGAATCAGCGTATTCAATGCTGGGATCCCCCAAGCGTTCTCCGGTGTAAACGGTCCGCCCGACGGGCCGCTGGTAGGCCACGCGGCGTGGAAGCCCGCCCAGGGAGAATAGTGTGGGTTGAACGAAGCGAGCCAGGGCACCGCGATATTGCGTTCGTAGAACAGCACCCCGAACAGACTGCTGAAAAATACGACCTCCGAAATGATGAACCACCCCATGCCCCACCGGAACGACCGGTCTACCTGTGCTTGGTATGCGCCCATCCGGTTTTCCCGGATTACCCGCCCAATCCACGCGGACAAGGCATAGACTAAGATCACTGCCCCCACCAGGGCCGTCCAACGCCCGGCACGATAGCCGTTCACCGCCAGTGCCCCGCCCAGCGCCAGAAAAAACAGGCTCACAGAGAGGATGATGGGGTATGGGCTGGGACCGGGAAGATAGTAGTTGGCCCCGTCGGCATGCATTGTGCTCATCATTGTTGCCTCATCCGAAATTCCCTACGCTTAAGCTGCATCAGCAAGCCCGGCTTGGCGCTGCTCCCATCGGACAGGTAGGGACTCTCCATCCGCCGATCATGTAGGCACGTGACGTTCACTCGATCACCGGCGCCGAACTGAACGTGTGATACGGCGGTGGTGAGGGAAGCGTAAATTCCAAACCGTGTGCGCCCTCCCAGACTTGGCTCGTCGCCGCCCTGCCCGCACCGGAGATCGTGCGAACCACGTTGTATACGAACAGTAGCTGGGCTGCCCCTAGGGTAAATGCCCCTAAGCTAGAAGCCATGTTGAGATGCGCGAATTTGAGCGCGTAATCCGGTATCCGGCGCGGCATCCCGTCAATCCCTAGCAGGAATTGGGGTATAAACGTCGCGTTGAACCCGATCATGGTCAGCCAGAAATGCCACTTTCCGAGCGTCTCGTTGTACATGCGGCCCGTTAGTTTGGGCAAATAATAATAGGCAGCCGCGATCACCCCCATGATAGGTCCGCCGAAGAGTGCGTAGTGAAAGTGCGCCACGAGGAAATAAGTGTTGTGGTATTGCTGATCGGCCGCGGCGTCCGACAATACAAGCCCCGTCAACCCGCCGATACCAAACAGCACCACGTATCCGATCGCGAACAGCATCGGTGTTTCAAAGGTCATGGCCCCTCGCCAGATGGTGGCAAACCAGCAAAAAAACAGAATGCCGACGGGAACCGAAATCGCCATTGTTGAAAACATGAAGTAGATATTCGCGTAAGCGGGCAGGCCGGACGTGAACATATGGTGGGCCCATACAATCACAGAAAGCATACTGATCGCCGCGAACGAATAGACCTGTGCCTTGTATCCGTATATCGGTTTGCGCGCGAAGGTAGACAGGATGTGCGGCAATATCCCCGCCGTGGGAAGGAGCAGGATATAGACTTCCGGATGCCCGAAAAACCAGAACATGTGTTCCCAGAGTATGGGGTCTCCACCGCCGGATGCGCTGAAGAAATGGGTGCCAAAATGCCGGTCGGCGAGCAACATTACTGCCCCTGCAAGGAGGGCGGGGAATACCGCAATGAGCAAAAAGGCGGTATTCAACCAACTCCACACGAAGATCGGCAACTTTTCCAGGGTCATTCCGGGTGCTCGCAGGTTTAGCACCGTCACAATGACGTTGATTGAAGCCATCGTGGATGACAAACCGAGCAGAAAGATCGCGAAAATTGCGAAATCCACGCCCAGCCCGCTCTGGATCGACAACGGCGCGTAGATTGTCCATCCCGTATCGATGGTTCCGTTACCGATGCCGAGCAGCTGGAGAAACCACGGCAGCACCAGTAGGACAGCAGCCGGGGGAAGCAGCCAAAAGCCCCAATTGTTAAGCCTCGGCAAGGCCATATCGGGAGCACCGATCATCATGGGGATGAGGTAATTGGCCATTCCCGCGGTCACCGGCATCAGGGCTGCGAACACCATCACCAAGCCGTGGACAGTGATCACTTGGTTATAGAGTTCCGGGTGCATCAGCTTCATTCCCGGTTCAAACAGCTCTAGGCGGATGAGCATCGCCAGCAGTCCACCCACCAGGAACATCGTGAGTCCAAAAATCATATACAGGATACCGATGTCCTTGTGATTAGTCGTATACAACCATCGGCTGATTCCCCTGGGGTGGTGCTCCTCCTCAAGACCGTGAACATCAATTACGCTCATTGCTACGATCCTCCGCAATCGGACATTCGTGGAGACTATCTAACCTTTTTGGAGCGAAGCGCCTTTATGCTCGCCGGCTGAACGACTTGTCCGGTGTGATTGCCGAATGCATTTCGCTCAAATGTGATGACCGAAGCAATGTCGGTGTCGCTGAGTTGTGATTCGAACGCGGGCATCGGAGTGCCCGGGATACCGTGCATGACGATTTCGATGTGACTCGCGATGGGGCCTTCCGTGATGCGGCCAGCGCGGTAAAATCCGCGCTTCATTAGGTCAGAGAGCATCTCCTTGGATGCCGAAAACGGATGTTCGGTGGCGATCGGAGGAAACGTACCGGGAATTCCCAGCCCGTTGGGTTGATGGCAGGCCGCGCAGTTGCTGTCGAACACCCGTTTTCCATTGGCCATGAGCGCTTCTTTTGTCCAGACTTTTTCCGCGGCCTCGCGCGCGACTCCCGCTGCCGCGCGTTCCGATGCCACCCATCTGGTGAAGGCGGCCGGGGTTCTCGCGTCCACGACGATCGGCATGAAGGCATGACCGACGCCGCAGAGCTCTGCGCACTGTCCGCGATAGACCCCGGGCTTTTGGATGTTTACCCATGTCTTTCTGAGGTACCCCGGCACAGCGTCCTGTTTTATTCCAAAGGCGGGGACCCAAAAGCTATGGATCACATCTGCGGACTTCAATACGATCAAAACCTTTTCGTTGGTCGGCAGCACCAGTGGGTGATCGACCTCCAGCAGGAAATGTCGGTCCTTTGGTGCATTGCCATACACTTCATCCATGGGGGTTGATAGCGTACTGGTAAACTGGATCCCGTACGCCGGATAGGCGTAATGCCACTTCCACTGGCTCGCGGTTACCACAACAACCAGTTTGTCATCGCGCGTGTTCGCGAGGGCCAAAATGGAATGCAGGGCGGGGATTCCCAAAACCACATAATCTATGAATATCAGGGTCAGGACCGGAACGAAGCTCCACGCCCATTGCTTTTTCGTGGTCGGTTTTGTAAATGTTGCTGGCGTATAGTTCTTGCTTTTCCGGTGCGTGAACAGAGAATAGAACAGTACGCTGATTGCCCCGGCGAATATGACCGTAATAATGGCAAGGAACAGATCATGGATAAATAGCACCTCATGGGCGATTGGTGTTACCGGCGACGGGAAGTTGAAGAAATATCTAGCGCTTGCGGTTGGCGCCGATAGGGTACCGATAGCAAGCACCGCGCCGATGGATGCAAGCAGTCTTTTCGATGCCATGATTTTTCCCTTCGTGTAAATCTGGTCTGCACGGACACGGCCATACCGGGCGTCCGGGGGAGAAGACGCCACAAATGGTCGTGATCGTAGGGTGTTGTGCTTATCCGGTTGCTCCACGGACTCGGCCGTTGTCGCGTGCGTCCAGCCCATTCAACTTTATGCCCCCTCTTGCAAGGACATCGAGCGCGGCAAAACCGGGGTCGGTGACTGGCACGATGCTCCCTTGGCCGCTCTGCGTTTGCCGAACGCAACGATTCCGCACCCACCTGACGCTGAACACGGCGAGTAGGGACTGTACTAGTCTGAGGCGGACATCGGTTTGATCTGGATCAAAACGGGTCTTAGGTAACCAGGACAGACTAGTAGGTTTTTTTTGGGCAGCGGTGCTTTTCCGGCGGGACGAGCGATCCGGAGAGGTGACGGCCGGGCCGCGGTCGCGGTCGAGGGGTAAACTGCGACGCCGCCACCACTCGCGGATGCAACACGGCGGCGGGGTCTCCGGGTGCGCAGGGGACCCAAGCCGCGCGGGCGTAGTTATTCGTAGCGTTCGTTGGCAGGTTTCCATTCCGCGTCGTACAAGGACAGCCAGGGTGTCCAGCTGGCGTCTCTTGCAGGGTTCCCACGGCGCGCGGCCGGCGCGGGTACGCGCTGCGCCCCCGCATCGATGTCGTCAGGGGTGCGCTGGCGTTTGTCCATCCGTCTGCTGGCGCCTCGGGAGTGCGCAGTGTAGTTTAGGCGCAGCGCCGTAAAACCGTCGCTCGGAGCGGGTGACCGGGGTTGGCCCGGCCGGGGAGGAGGTCACCATCACGGCGGGCGTGCCGCTTCTTGGGATCAGCTTATGCGGCCGCCGGTAGGTAGTTTGTAAGTAATTGATTTTATATCGGGTATCAAGGATGGTCCTGGCGCCGCTCCGAGGCCCGCCGGATGGCATGTATGTTGCTGTTGTTGGCCCGGGAACGGTATTTAAAGAAAAAAGGGAAGCCCCCGGCATGCGCCGTTATACCACTGGCCTACGTGGACGCTTGTTGCTGCTGGTATTGTTGGCGGTGGTTCCGGCCTTCGCGTTGATGTTCTATACCGCGGTCCGCGATCAGCACCGGGCGGCGCGCAACGCCGAGCACCAGGCCTTGGGCGTCGTGCGGCTGGCAGCCGCGGAGCAGAATCAGTTGATCGCGGCCACGCGTCAACTGCTGATTACCTTTTCGCAACTGCCCGTGCTAAAACCCGCGAGCAGTGCCGCCGCTTGTCACCAGACCCTCGCAGCCTTGCGTGAGCCCTATCCCTATTACGCCAACTTCGGCGTGGCCACCCCGGACGGGCAGATGTACTGTAGCGCGCTTCCCCTGAGCCACCCGGTGAATATTGCCGATCGCCGCTACTTCCGCCATGCGCTCCGTTCGCGAGGTTTCGGGATCGGGGATTATCAGGTTGGACGGATTACGGGCAGCAGTGCCATCAACTTTGGCTATCCCATCTTCGACTCCAAGGGCCGAGTGGAGGCCGTGGTGTTCGCGGCCGTGAATCTGTCATGGCTCAGACGTCTGATCATCGGCACCGCCCTACCCGCCGGTTCCGTCGTGACGGTCACGGACAGCCAGGGCACGGTCCTGGCGGCGTATCCGAAGGCGGCACGGGAGGTGGGCCGCTCGATACGGGGCTCCGCGTTGTTCGACGCCATCCTCGCGCACCCCGATATCGGCCTTGCTAAGGTCGTGGGCCCGGAGGGGATCCTGCGCCTCTATGCCTTCGCACCCCTGCGCGACAGCTCTTCGCGCAGCGCCTATGTGAGCGTCGGAATCCCCGAGGCGGTGGCCTTCGCCGGCGCCAGGAAAGACTTCGTGCGCGGAATCGCGCTCCTGCTCCTGGCAGTGATCCTGGCGCTGCTGTCCGCTTGGGTGGGCAGCGTGCTGTTCGTGCTGCGTCCGGTCAACCTCCTTTCGGCGGCGGCCCGCCGGCTCGGAGCCGGCGACCTGGGTGCCCGTACCGGCTTGTCCCATGGTCCAGGGGAGCTGGGGCAGCTTGCCCGATCCTTCGACGACATGGCGAGTGCCCTGCAGCGGGTGCATCGCGCCCGGAAAACCCTCAGTGCCGGGAACCGGATCATGGTCCGCGCCACGGATGAGCAGTCCCTGCTGGTGGAGATGTGCCGGATCATCGTGGAGGTTGGCGTCTATCCGTGCGCTTGGGTGGGGTACGTGGAGCACGATCAGGAAAAGACGGTGCGCCTCGTAGCGCAGGCGGGCTTCGAGGGCGGTCTGGCGGCCTTGGCCAGTTCGATCCGGGTCAGCTGGGGAAATTCGGATCACGGACACGGTCCGGCGGGAATGGCGATCCGCAGTGGCCTACCTTGTGTGGCACAGAACATCGTGACCGACCGGCGATTCGCGCCCTGGCGGGAAATGTTTACCCGCTGCGGGTACGCCGCAGCGGGCGCCTTCCCGCTCCATGGGGACGGCCAAGTGCTCGGTATACTGGTGATCTACTCCATGAGCGCGGATGCCTTCGATGAGGAGGAAATGGACCTGCTGGCGGAGGCGGCCCAGGATCTTGCCTTCGGGATCGCGACGCTGCGCACCCGCGCGAATCATGACCGGGCCCATGAAACCATCCGCCACATGGCCTACTACGATCAGCTTACCGGCCTTGCCAACCATATCAACCTTCAGGAGCGGCTTCAGCAGATCCTGCGGGCGCCGGATACCGGGCGGTCACCATTGGCGTTGCTACTGGTGGGCATCGATCGTCTGCGCGAGATCAACGACGCTTTGGGTTTCGATCAGGGGGATCTCGTACTGAAAAAGGTCGGGGAGCGGCTGTGCAGCGTCATGGCGGAGAGCGAGATGATCGCGCGCCTGCGCGGCGACGAATTCGCAGTGCTGCTTCCCGGCCGGGACGCGGCCTACGCGGTTCAGGCCGCGCTGCGGATCCTGGACGCACTGGATGCACCGCTCGCGTTGAGCGATCTCGTGTTGTCGGTGAGCGCAGCAGTCGGCATTACCCTGGCACCCGAGCATGGCACCGAGGCGACGCACCTGATCCGCAACGGCGATATCGCGATGAATCAGGCGAAGAAGTTGGGTAGCCGCCACGCATTCTACGATCCGGCGCAGGGCAAGGACAGCCGTCAGCGCCTGGCCCTCGCCAGCGAACTCAGGCGGGCCATCGAAGAGGGTCAGATGACCCTGTACTATCAGCCGAAGGTCGGATTCAAGACCGGAATGGTCTGCGGCGCTGAGGCGTTGATCCGCTGGTTTCATCCCCGGCGCGGCATGATACCTCCAGACGAGTTCATTCCTCTGGCCGAGCAAACCGGCCTGATCAATCCGCTTACCGACTGGGTGCTAGGCGAAGTCGCGCGCCAGACCGCGGTTTGGCGTGCGGCGGGCCTGGGGATTGCGGTCGCCGCGAACCTCTCGGCGCGCAACCTGCGCGACCCGGCGCTGGTGGATAAGGTCCGGCGGCTCTCAGCGGCGCACAATGCGGGGGCCGGATGGTTGGAGTTGGAGGTGACGGAAAGTGCGATCATGGACGACCCGGATACCGCTTGGGACATTCTCGTACGGCTGAGCGATATGGGGATCGCGTTGTTCATCGACGACTTTGGGACTGGCTATTCCTCCCTGGGATACCTCAGGAAGCTCCCGGTGGATGCCGTGAAGATCGACAAATCGTTTGTCCTCGAGATGCTGACCAACGCCGATTCGGAGGCGATCGTGCGTTCGACCATCGACTTGGCCCATGACCTCGGCCTCAAGGTGGTGGCCGAAGGCGTTGAAGACCAAGCCACCTGGGACCGCCTCGTGGACTTCGGCTGTGACGTCGCCCAGGGATATCACATCAGCAGGCCGTTGCCAGACGAGCAGTTTGCGGCTTGGTTGCGGGATGCGGGGCTGGCGGCCGACGTCCCACGGGGGTGAGGCGCGGCGCTGGGGATCAGGTCCGCGCGGTCGCGGTCTGTCCCAGGGTGGCGATCCGGAGTGGGTGTGCTCCCGGTGTCCGTCGCGACGGCATGCCGGACGGTTCTGGCAACCGCTCGTTCTGCGGCGGCGACATCAGCGTCGCCAGTGGACCACTGGCTGGCGGCCCATAGGGCGTGGGCGCCATTTCAACCGTTCCCAGCCCTCGTATCCCGCAGATGACGGACACCGTACCAGCCGGCACCGGCCAGCAGTGCGATGCCAATCAGCGCGTCGAAGCGATGAAAATAGCCGCCCAGCGTATCCCAGTGCTCCCCCAGCTTCATGCCGATCCAGGCCAGCCCCAGGCTCCATAGCAGGGATCCGGCGAAGGTATAGAGAACGAACCGGGTCAGGTTCATGCGCGCCACCCCGGCGGGCAGCGCGATGAAGGTCCGGATTACCGGCAGGAGCCGGCCGGCGAAGATCGTGATACCCCCATGGCGCTGGAACCAGCGGTCCGCCAACGCCAGGTCGCGTTGGGAGATCAGCAGGTAGCGGCCGTATTTTTCCAGGGCCGGGCGTCCGCCCCATACCCCGGCGTAATAGGCCACCAGGGAGCCGAGCACGCAGCCCACCGCCCCCGCCAGTCCCACCAGCCAGAGGTTCATCTCACCCTGATAGACCAGATAGCCGGAAAACGGCAGGATGATTTCCGACGGCAGTGGAATGCAGGCGCTCTCCACCCCCATCAGCAACACGATGCCGCCATAGCCCAGGTGGGAGATGGTCGATAGGATGAACCCGGCCAGCAGCGTCAGGGTCTTGTCGATCATGGTGGGATTGTATCCGGGATGCGCCCATGGCGTCCGTCATTCGCGCGCTGGCGCGCGCCGACACGGTCCATCGCCGGGGCGTGCGACGGCGCCGCCGAGAACGCCGCGTTCGCGCCCCCGCCGAGCCCGATCCGCGTGGCGCCCTTCAGGGGGCCTTGCGCCCGATCAATTCGATGGAATAGCCGTCCGGGTCCTCGACGAAGGCGATGACCGTGGTCCCGGCGTTCATGGGACCTGGCTCGCGCAGGATGCGGGTACCGTGTGCGCGGATCTTCTCGGCGGCTTGATACACGTCTTCCACCTCGATGGCCAGATGACCGAAGGCGTCACCGAGCTGATAGCGCTCCACGTTCCAGTTGTAGGTCAGCTCGATCACCGTGTGGTCCGACTCTTCCCCATAACCTACGAACGCCAAGGTAAACTTGCCGTCCGGATAGTCCTTCCGGCGCAGCAGTTTCATGCCAAGCACCTGGGTGTAGAAGCGAATGGAACGGTCCAGGTCGCCGACCCGGATCATGGTGTGGAGAATACGCATGCCGCCTCCTGATTCGGTGTCCGGCGCGCGGCCGGCCGGGGGGGTGGGGTCGGATCGGAGATGCGCCCGGGCGCAGGCCCGTAGGGCGAGTGTAGCGGATCCCGGCGGGCCTCAAAAGACGGCGCCGCCGCGGCGGTGTCGGGCACGCCGGATCCGGAGCTCGCCCGCGCGGCGCGGGATAGCTGGGGTTGCGCGCCATACTTTGGTGACTCGACCCATGGAATCAGGGGATGGCGCCGCGCTGTGCAGGCGCTCGGATGGGAGTAGACTGTTTCGGGTTGCCGCCCGTGACCGGGCGGCCCCGGTGTTCGAGCGCAGGCGGGCAGGCGCACCGACATCATGAAACGGCGCGGCTTCATCTTCGGCATTGCGGCCGCCTCCTTGGCGATCCTATGGACGGGGCGGGCGCGCATGCCGGCGTTCGCCGCCGCGGGAGGGCCCTCCTTGGACGAGATGCGCGCAGATTGGACAGCCCTGCTGGCGCCGGGCGCGGACGTGGCGCTTTCCGTCGCGCCGATACACAAGTCCACGGCGCAATGGAAAGCGAGCCTGGATGACCTTGCGTTCCGTGTGCTGCGCGAGGAGGGCACCGAGCGGCCCTTCTCCAGCCCGCTCAACGAGGAGAAGCGCGCGGGTGTCTACGCCTGCGCCGGCTGCGGCCTCCCGCTGTTCACCTCCGCGATGAAGTTCGACAGCGGTACCGGGTGGCCGAGCTTCTTTACCCACATCCCCAGCCATCTCGCCACCACGAAGGATTACAAGCTGATACTGCCGCGCACCGAGTACCATTGCGTGCGTTGCGGCGGGCATCAGGGCCATGTCTTCGACGACGGTCCGCAGCCCACCGGCCAACGCTGGTGCAACAACGGCGCGGCGCTGCGGTTTATCCCTAAGGTGTAACCCGTTCCCGAGCCGCCGACCCGCGTAGCGGCTGGTCTCAGCCCCCGCCGCCGGGTTTTTCCTGGTGGCCGCCGAACCCGGCGCGCATGGCAGAAAGCACCTGGGCCGCGAAGCGTCCTTCATTGCGGGAAGAGAAACGCTCGAACAGCGCGGTGGTGAGCACCGGTGCCGGGGTGCCGGATTCCACTGCCGCCAACACCGTCCAGCGGCCTTCGCCGGAATCCGAGACGCGCCCGGAAAATCCCTCCAGCGTGGGATTGGCGGCGAGCGCGTCGGCGGTCAGGTCCAGCAGCCAGGAGGAGATGACCGTCCCGCGCCGCCACAGCTCGGTGATCTCGGTCAGATCCAGGTCGTACTGATAGGCCTCCGGGTGTTGCAGCGGGGAGGTCTCCGCATCGTGCTCGAATCCCTGTTTGCCCACGTTGGCGTGCTTGAGCACGTCCAGCCCCTCCGCCAGCGCGGCCATCATGCCGTACTCGATGCCGTTATGGACCATCTTCACGAAATGGCCCGCGCCAACCGGTCCGCAGTGCAGATAGCCTTCGGTGGCCGGTCCGCCTTTGCCGCCCCGGGCCGGCGTGGGCGCGGCGGTTTTCACCCCGGGGGCCAGGGCGGAGAATATCGGCGTGAGGTGTTCCACCGCGGCGCCGTCGCCGCCGATCATCAGGCAATATCCCCGCTCCAGCCCCCAGACGCCGCCGCTGACGCCCACGTCGAGATAGCGCAGACCGTGCTCTGCCAGCGCCCCGGCGCGCCGGATGTCGTCCCGGTAGTAGGAATTGCCGCCGTCGATCACCACGTCGCCGGTTTTCAGCAGCGGGGCAAGTTCCTGGATCATGCTATCGACGATGGCCACCGGAAGCATCATCCACACCGCCCGGGGTGTTTTCAGTGCCGCCACCAGGTCTTTCAACGAGGCGGCGCCGGTGGCGCCTTCCTGTTCCAGCGCCTTGACCGTCGCGGCGCTGCGGTCGTAGACCACGCACTGATGACCGGCGCGCAGCAGCCTGCGGACCATGTTGGCACCCATGCGCCCGAGACCTACCATGGCTATCTGCATCGTGTCGTCCTCCTGTCGGGAATGGGTTCGAACCGGCGCTATCGCGCGGGTCGCCCGTCTTGCGGTTCGGGCTCTCCCGCCGCGCCGCACGGACGGGGGTCGGTTGGTGGTCGAACCGGCTCCACCTCCGCCGCCTTACGCCGGATTTCTGAACTTACAGTACCACGTTCCGTTTGGCGCCGCGGAGCGGGTCCGACGTACGGTTTGGATGGATTCCGTGGCCCATGGTTCCGGGCCGAACACCGGCGCCGGTAACGAACACGAACCGGTTGGGATGCGCGCCGATGGTCTCCGGGCCCCGCGGGTCCGGTTTACGGCTACACTCTCTGGGCGCCGGCCGCGGCGCCGTGACAGGTGCCGGCCCCCCGCTTTTCCCGCGGGCGGCTTGGTGGACCGATAGAACCCTGGACCAAATAAAATCAATGACATGTACGGAGGAGGCGCGTCATGACCCAAACATCGCAAGGGGTCGCAGGCCACTACGACCGCAGCGGCCTGGGGGAGGCTATCCTGCAGGCACTACGGGACGCCGGGAAGGATCCCGAACGTCTCACGCCGGATGATCTCGCAGCGGTGGACGAGTTCCATATCCGTGGACGGGAGGCCACCGAGGAACTGGTCCGGCTCGCGGCGTTCACCGCCGGCGCGCGGGTGTTGGATGTGGGCTGCGGAATCGGCGGGCCCTCCCGTCAGCTTGCCCGGGCGTGCGGCTGCAAGGTCACGGGACTGGACCTCACCATGGAGTACTGCCGCACGGCGAGCATGCTGGCTGCGCGTACCGGCCTGGATCACTTGGTGGACTACCGTCAGGGCGATGCGCTCGACATGCCGTTCGAGGACCAGAGTTTCGACGGTGTCTGGACCCAACACGTCACCATGAATATCCCGGATAAGGACACGTTGTTCCGCGAGTGCCGCCGGGTGCTGCGGCCGGGAGGACGCATCGCCCTGTACGAACTCCTCGCCCACGGGAACGGTGGCGGTCTGCACTTCCCGGTGCCCTGGGCGCGGGAGCCGTCCATCAGCTTCGTGGCCACCGAGTCGACGCTGCGCGCGGCCCTGACGGCGGCGGGCTTGGGGCCTTCGCCGATCGGTTTGCATCTGCTCCTCGGCGCGGACTTCGGCGCCATGGCGGCCAATGTGCTGCGCAACCTCCGGGAGGAGCGCCTGCGCATTGTCCAGGTGGTGGCGGATGGATAGGGCGGGACCCGGAAGTCTTACTGGGGGCCTATATCGTAAAAAATGATCACCAAACCCACGGACCAAGGTACGCGCGTTCCGTGCGTTCGGTGGCGCAACTCAGCGCTCTGGTCCGCCGTCAATAGCCAGGGCTCAAGTAAGCGCCATACGGGCGGGCCCGCGATTTTTCCGGTGTCACTGGGATGGCGCTCTCCCGGCGCGGATTTTCGGATCGCTGCGCCCGGGGCGCCGGCCCGCACGGGCGCGGCACGCGCCTACAGCAGCACCCGTTCGATGCCGCCGTCCTTGGCGCGCTCCACGAAGCGCTGCTGCCAATCCTTGCCCAGGAGGTGGTTGGCCATCTCCACGACGATATAGGTGGTCTCCAGCCCGGTATCGTTGGCATAGCGCATCAACCCCTGCTGACAGGCCGGACACGAGGTGAGGAGCTTCACGTTACCACCGTGGGCCCGGGTCGCGCCGGTGAGGGAGCGGATGCCCTCGTGCAGTTCCTCCTGCTTGCGGAACCGGACCTGCGTGGCGATATCCGGGCGCGATACCGCAAAGGTACCGGCCTCGCCGCAGCAGCGTTCCGAGAGCTGGACCTCCTGTCCCATGAGTCGCGCGGCAACCTGGGTGCCGCTGTAGGTCTTCATGGGGGTATGGCAGGGGTCGTGATACAGGTAGCGCACCCCGCTGACGCCGTCCAGGCGCAGCCCCTTTTCCATCAGGTATTCGTGGATGTCCAACAGCCGGCAGCCCGGGAAGATCTTCTCGAACTCATAGCTCTGGATCTGGTCCATGCAGGTGCCGCAGGACACGATCACCGTCTTGATGTCCATGTAGTTGAGGGTGTTCGCGACGCGGTGGAACAGCACCCGGTTGTCGGTGGTGATCTTGTGGCCGCGCGCGCGGTCGCCACTGGATGTCTGTGGATAGCCGCAGCACAGGAAACCGGGTGGCAGCACGGTCTGCACCCCGGCCTCGTAGAGCATGGCCAGGGTGGCGAGGCCGATCTGGCTGAACAGGCGTTCCGAACCGCAGCCGGGGAAATAGAACACCGCGTCGGAGTCTTCAGTGATCCGCGCCGGGTCGCGCAGGATGGGCACCATCTTGTTGTCTTCCACCCCCAGCAGGGCGCGCATGGTGCGGCTGGGCAGCCCGTCGGGCATGGGTTTCTTGACGAAGTTGATTACCTGGGCGCGTACCGACATGGGCCCGGTGGTGGCCGCCGGGCGCGTGGCGTTGCCCTTGCGCGTCAGCCGTCCCACTACGTGGTAGGCCAGGCGCTGCCCCCGGTACCCCCACTGGATCAGGGTCTTGCGCATCAGGTTGATGGTGCGCGGATCGGTCACGTTGAGAAACGCCATGGCCGCCCAGGTCGCGGGGCTCGCGCGCTTCTGTCCGCGCTGGCGCAGGATATGGCGCATGCGAATGGATACATCGCCAAAGTCGATGTGCACCGGGCAGGGATCGAGGCATTTGTGGCACACCGTGCAGTGGTCCGCCACGTCGTTCATCTCCGCGAAGTGGTGGGTGGAGATGCCGCGCCGGGTCTGTTCCTCGTAGAGGAAGGCCTCGATGATCAGTCCGGTGGCCAGGATCTTGTTGCGCGGGGAGTACAACAGGTTGGCGCGCGGCACATGGGTGGTGCACACCGGCTTGCACTTGCCGCAGCGCAAACAGTTGCGGATGTCGTCGTTGAGCGCCCCGAGTTCGCTCTGCTCCAGGAGCAGCGCCTCCTGCTGGACCAGGCGCAGGGACGGGGTGTAGGCCTGCGCCAGTCCGGAGCCCGCCATGAGCTTGCCGCGGTTGAAATGGCCATCGGGATCCACCTTGGCCTTGTAGGCGGTGAACGCGTCGAGGGCGCCGGCCTCCAGGTACTGGACCTTGGTCAGGCCGATGCCGTGTTCGCCGGAGATGACCCCTCCCAGGGCCTTGGCGAGGGTCATGACGCGACGCACGATCTGCTCCGCCTCGCGCAGCATCCGGTAGTCGTTGGAGTTGACCGGGATATTGGTATGCACGTTGCCGTCGCCGGCGTGCATATGGGTGGCTACGAACAGCCGGCCGGAGCGCAGGGCGTCATGGATCCCGTCCAGGCGCCGATGCACCGGTTCCAGCTCCTGTCCGGCGAAGATCTCCTTGAGCGGGCGCTCCACCTCGCGCCGGTAAGAGATGCGCAGGTCGCGGCGCAGGAGCAGGTCGAGGAGGCAGTCACCGGCCTGCAGCCGTGCCCGGCTGGTGTCGTCCAGCAGCGCGTCGTGGCCGCGCGCGTCTTCATCCAGGTGCGCCAGCAGACCCTGCCAGTGGTCCCGGACCCGCCCCAGGTGCTCCTGGGCCGCCGCCTGCTTGGCGGCCAGGATGGCGCGGTTCTCGGCGCTGTCCTCGAAGCCGGGCAGGCCACGCAGTTCCGGGAGTTCCCCAGCCAGGTATTCCAGTACCGCGTCGATCATCTCCAGCTTGTTGCGGGTGGAGTACTCCACGTTGATGCGCTCGATCCCCGCGCTGTAGTCCGCCAGACGCGCCAGCGGGATCACCACGTCCTCGTTGATCTTGAAGGCGTTGGTGTGGGTGGCGATGGCGGCGGTGCGCGCGCGCGGCGCCCAGAACCGGCGGCGCGCCTCGGGGCTGACCGCCACGAAGCCCTCGGCGCCGCGGGCGTTGGCCATGCGCACCACCTCGGAGGCGGCTTGTGCCACGGCGTCTTCCGCGTCGCCCGAGATATCCGCCAGCAGCACCATCGTGGGCAACTCGCGCCGTGGCGCCATGGTGCTGTAGTCCACCGCACGGACGTAGCGGGCGTCGAGATGCTCCAACCCGCTCAGCAGTACATCGGGATGGGCGTCCAGATAGGCCTTGGTCTCGACGATCGCCGGTACCGCGCGCTTCAGGTCGGTGCCGAAGAACTCCAGGCACACGGTGCGGGTATGACGGGGCATGCGGTGCAGGATGAACACCGCCGAGGTGATCAGGCCGTCGCAGCCCTCCTTTTGCACGCCCGGCAGCCCGCCGAGGAACTTATCGGTCACGTCCTTGCCCAGGCCATGTTGCCGAAGGCTGCGGCCGGCCATGCGCAGGGTCTGGGGCGTCCCCACCGGGGTGCGGCCGTCGGCGCGGTAGCGCGTGAGCCGGAACTCCACCGTCTCCTGGTCGTGGATCCGCCCGAGATTGTGATGTACGCGTTCCACTTCCAGCCACAGCCCGTCGGGCAGCACCATCCGCCACGACGCCAAGTTGTCCAGGGTGGTTCCCCACAGCACCGCCTTCTTGCCGCCGGCGTTCATGGCCACGTTGCCGCCGATGGTGGAGGCGTCCTGGGAGGTGGGATCCACCGCGAACGCATACCCGGCCGCTTCGGCCCGTTCCGATACCCGCCGTGTAACTACGCCCGCTTCCGCGCGGATCGTGGGCACCTCGTGGTCGAGACCCGGCAGCACGCGCAACTCCACCGTCCCCAGTCCTTCGAGCTTTTCGGTGTTGATCACCGCCGAGCGGTGGTCCAGGGGCACCGCGCCACCGGTGTAGCCGGTGCCGCCGCCGCGCGGAATGATGGTCAAACCAAGCTCCACGCAACCCGCCACCACGGCGCGCACCTCGGCCTCGTCGTCCGGGCTGATCACCACGAACGGCATTTCCACGCGCCAGTCGGTGGCGTCGGTCGCGTGGGATACCCGGGCCAGGCCGCCGAAGTCGATGTTGTCCGCGCGCGTGACGCGGCGCAGACGGCGCCGGATCCGCGCGCGCAGGTCGCGGGTCTCCGGGAACCAGGCCTCGAACCGGAGCACCGCCTGGCGCGCGCGGCCCGCCAGTTCCAGGGCCAGCAGATTACCGTTGGCGCGGGCGACGATTTGGTCCAGCCGGTGGTGCAGGGCATGGGCCAGGGAGCGGAACCGCTTGCGGTTCTCCAGCAGGTCGTCCTGGATATAGGGGTTGCGGTCCACGACCCACATATCCCCCAGTACCTCGAACAACATGCGGGCCGAGATGCCGGTGCGGCGGGTGCCGCGCAATTCGTTGATCACCGCCCACATCTCTTCCCCGAGATAACGCTCGACGATCTCCCGGTCGGAGAACGAGGTGTAGTTGTAGGGGATTTCGCGGATCCGGTGCGCTGAGGCAGTCATGGTGTGATCGCAAGCCGTTCAATCAGACAGGGTGGCCGCCGGTACGGCGCGGCGTCGATACGCACCAGACGGGATCATGGGGGCAGGCGGATGGGTCTGCGCCGGAGATTATACGCGCCGCGCGCCCGTGATAAACGCTGGGGGTTGGCATTATGATGGGGCGGCGCCGGATCGTGCCGGTCCGGTGGGGAACGCGGTGCCGGCCGCTGCCGGCCACCGGCTGCCGGGCCATGGGACCCCAGGGGGGCGGGGCAGAGGGACGCTCGGCCGGACCCACTGGCCCGGCGCCGGCACGCTCTGGTGGCGGCGCGTACCGGCGCTGCGTGCCCAGGACAGGCGTGGCAGTCCGGGGGCGGTGGTGCGTGGTCGGCCGGTCCGGACCCCGGGAGGGATACTGCTTGAGACCGCTGCTTGCGGAGTTGCCCTATCGTCCCGATAGCGCCGCGGCGTTCGCCGCCCGGCTGGCGGACCGCCCGTGGGCGGTGTTCCTGGACAGCGGCCGCCCGGCTGGGCGGCAGGGGCGCTACGACATCCTGACGGCGGACCCGGCGACCACCCTGATCACCCGGGGCGGGATCACGGAAGTCCGCGGTCCGGAGCGCACCGATCTCTCTCCCGAGGATCCGTTCTCTCTCGTCCGCCAGGCCTTGGGCCCGGCCGCGGACGGCGTTCCCGGGCTGCCGTTCTGCGGCGGGGCCATCGGATATTTCGGCTACGACCTTGCGCGGCGTTTGGAACGATTGCCGGTGATTGCCACGGACGCGGACGGGATCCCGGAGATGGCGGTCGCGGTCTACGACTGGGCCCTGGTCGTGGACCACGAGGCGCAGCGCACGTGGCTGGTCGGCCAGGGCCGCGACCCCCGCACCCGGCAGCGCTGGGCGGACCTCACGGCGCAGTTCTCGTCGCCCGCGCCGGAGACCCGGCCGCGGCGGTTCCGGGTGACCTCGACGGCGCGTTCCAACCTGGATTACCAGTCCTACGGGGCCGCGTTCGCCGCGATCCAGCGCTACATCCAGTCCGGCGACTGCTATCAGGTCAACCTCGCACAGCGCTTCACCGCCCGGGTGGAGGGCGACCCCTGGGCCGTCTATACGCGCATCCGCGCACTGAGCCCGGTACCGTTCGGGGCCTACCTCAACGGCCCGGGGGTCCAGGTACTGAGCGCATCCCCCGAGTGTTTTCTGATGGTGCGCGACGGTTGGGTGGAGACCCGGCCGATCAAAGGAACCCGCCCGCGCGCGCCGGACCCGCGGACCGATCGGGCCTTGGCCGAGTCCTTGCGGGAGAGCGCGAAAGACCGGGCCGAGAACCTGATGATCGTGGATCTGCTGCGCAACGACCTTGGCAAGGTATGCCGATGCGGGAGCATCACGGTTCCCGAGCTGTTCCGGCTGGAGAGCTACCCGACGGTACACCATCTCGTCAGCACCGTGCGGGGCCAGCTGGCCCCCGGGCGCGACGCGCTCGATGTCCTGCGGGCCGCCTTCCCCGGGGGTTCCATCACGGGCGCCCCGAAGCTGCGTGCCATGGAGATCATCGAGGAATTGGAACCCCAGCGGCGCGGCGTATATTGCGGCGCCATCGGCTACGTGGGCTTCGACGGGGCGATGGACACGAACATCGCGATCCGTACCCTGGTGCACAGCGCCGGGCGCGTGTGTTTCTGGGCCGGCGGCGGCATCGTGGCGGATTCCGAGCTGGAATCTGAGTATCAGGAAACGCTCGACAAGGCCGCGGCCTGGCTGGACGCGCTGGCGTGTATGACGGAGCGCCACGTGGAGGGTTGAGGGATCGCTCCGGCGCGGCGGCGTACCGCGCCGCTGCCGGGCCCCGCAGCGGGATCAGCAGCGCCACGGTGGCTTATGTTTCCAGGGACAGCGGCACGGGCATGGTCGACCGATCTTGTCAACGATCCTTCCATGCCACCATTGTGATCGACTCACCCTGTTCGGGGTGGCGGGCCGCTTCGCGATCGAGCCTGCGGGCGTCCCAAGCGAGTCGAGGGGAGATCGGACATCGACTATGAGGGTTCGTACCCCGCGCGATGGCTGAACTTGATAACAGATAGAACCGGGCCTCCGGTTCCGGGAGCAGCAATTCGGCGCGGGAAAACCCCGCCTTGGCCAGAACTCGGAACAGGCCCTGTGGGCCGAAGAGCACCAGATGGCGGGGCGGTTCCAGCCCGCGCCAAGCCGCGCCGAAACGGCGGCGTCCCGTAGCATCGAGATTCGGTGTTTTGATCCAGACCCGCCCCCCCGGCTTGAGCAGGCAATGAATCTCCTGGAGGGCCCCTACCGGATCGTGCAGGTGTTCGATTACGTGGCTGAGCGTGACCTGGTCGAAGCGCGCCGTGTCCAGTCCGCTACCCGGGATCCGCGCGGCGGTCACGTCCAAGCCGGCACCGCGCGCGACCTGCACCGCCTTCGGATCGAACTCCAGTCCGGCTACCTCGTAACCAAGCTGACGGGCGTTGAGTAGGAAACCGCCGTTTCCGCAGCCGACATCAAGCAGGGTTGCAGGATGACGGCCCGGTGCCGGCAGATGGCGGATGCGGTGCGCTTCTTTAAGCCCGCGTGCCGGAAACCAGCGTGCGAGCAGTGTCCCGACGCCCAGTGCCGGGGTTAGGGCGTATCCGAAGCGCCGGTTGAGGTAGTCGTTGCGTAGGGCTTGGCGAAGCCGGACGATGGGGTTGATCCGCCGCGCGTTGAACGTCTTGTGGCCGGCCGGTGCCTCGTGGGTGAAGTAGCTCCCGTAGGCAAGTCCGATGGACTGACGATCTGGACGCGGGTCCAGGTAGGCGCTGCCGCATCCGGAGCAGCGCCACAAGTCCCATTCCCCGGGTGCCACGAAAAAGACCTGATCCCGCAAGTCCCGATACAGCATTGCGCGCCGCACATCGCCGCAGACTGGGCAGGCGGGAACCGTTTCCAACCCGTCCGGCGGCCAGGACGCGTGGCGTTCGCTAGCGGGTTTGGTCGGGTCCGCAACTCGATCGCCGTTCACCGTCTACCTCTCGATCTTAGCCAAGGGCTTATACTGACCCGCGCTCTTTGCCGTTTTCATCCGCGTCCGCGACGTCCCGCGCCACGCCAGGACGACGGACCCAATGCTCAGGGGTATTCCGACGAGGAGCAAGGCCCCCGGTGTATGGGCGAGTTGCACCGCGCCCCAAGCCGCCAGAACCAAGCCTGCACCGGGCCAAACTGCGCGTAGCTGGGGCCATTGCCCGGAGGCCCAGAACAGCAGGCCAGCGTCCACCGCGCCCCGCAGGCTGTAGACCAGCGCGGCGCCGACCAAACCCAAGGTGGTGAGTCCCAGCCATAGCAGGCCCACAAAGGGTGCCAACTCCAGCAGATGAAACTTGGCAACTAAGTCGGGCCGCCCCTGCGATTGCAGTTGCGTGTAGGGCAGGAAGGCCAGACTGTTGATCCAGACTCCCACTAGGATGATTTGGCCCACCGGCGCGCCGTCGGCCGCGAACTCGGCACCTACCCAGAGTTTCAGGAACGGCGCCATGACCAGGATACCCAGGACGATGAGCGGGGTCATCAGTGCGGCCAGGATCCGCAAACTGTCGGCGGTTTGCCGGGACGCGTCGTCGGCGCTCTGACTGGACATCCTGGGGAACAGGCTTCGGGCGATGGCTCCGGGCAGTATGCGAAAGCGGCTGGCCAATTCCGAAGGCACCGTGTAGTAGGTGACTGACGCGGCGCCCAGGACAGTGCCGATCAAGAGCCGGTCCAGAGTTTCTAACGCCGGGCCGACCAGGCTGGTAGCCGTGACCCATCCCCCGTAACTGAGCAGCCGTTTTGCCAGCGCGCGCTGTGGACCGCCCGCTCCGCGCAGCGGCAGCGCGTGGGTGACGGCGGCGGCGAGGGGCAGCATGGAGGCGGTACGGGCCAGGATCGCTGCAGGGATGAGCCAGTTCAGATTGGGCCCATGCACATAGGCCACCGTGAGCGGCGTAATCTGGAATAGCAGGGAGCCCAGGACCTGCAGGCTGTTCACGACGCCAAAGCGCTCGCGCCCCTCCAGCGTTCCGGTGAGAACGCCGGAGATCGTTGCCACGGGAACGCTTGCAGCCAGCCATGGCAGCGTCGACAGCACCTCGACCCGCATCGATTCCGGCATCTTGAAAAAATGTGCGAGCCCCACGCCCGCCACCCCATATAACACCAGACCGCCAGCAAGCCCGAAGCACGCGTTAAGAGCCAACGCAGTCCAGAACACCCGTTCACGTTCCACCGGCGGGGCGTCATGGAGCTGTGCGATGCGATTCGCCGTGGCCCGCGCTAGACCAAGGTCGAAGAAATTGAAATAGCCTAGCAGCAGCAGGACGATGGCGAGCACGCCGTAGCGGGCATTGCCGATCAGATGAAGGTAGAGGGGGATCGTGACCAGGCTCACCCCGATCAGCGTAAGGCTGCCAGTGAGGTTATACAGCGTATTGCGTTTGAGGCTCATGGCTGCCTTTCATTGCACGGCACGTCGAGCATCCATGGTGACGCGACCCCGCGGGATCGTGGTCCGGCCCGTACTCGCACGGCCGGTGCCAAAGGAACGTGATCCATGGGCGATCGGAGGATTTTAGAATCAGGCGGTCGATCCGTATCAACCGGAGGAGTGCCGGAATTGCCCAAGGCCCACCCGTCCATTCGGCCCGCGTTCCGGTTACGGTGGGTTGAGTTGACGAGCACCGTCCCAAGCACTGCAGTGTTTAGTGCGGAGACTTCAGGGGGAAGGCGTGAATCACTTCGGAGCGCGACATCCAGACTATCATGCCGACCGGCCTGCGGAGTGTCAAGCCACAGCCCCCGGCGTGTGGGAGCACGTCGAAATGTCGTAGATGAAACGTGCTGCGGCCGATTTCGTCACCGATCCTTGGGGATGCTGTCTATGCCTTTGAAGAAGCCTTGTGCTGGGATTTCTCCCGTCTCTGCATTTCGTGAGCGATGTATACTTCGGCGGCGTCTTGTGGCGCAAGCGGCGTAGTCTGCCCCGTGGTTCCCTTAGAGCGGTACGATTTGACCTGCCGCAACCGCGCTTCGCGCACGCTGTGATTCAATGAACCGGGTATAGCGCGGGAATCGCCGTGTGACGCGCTCCGATCCTGGGCTACAGTCATGCGTGAACCACTCGGCCCGATGGCCGGACATATCTCGTTTGCGTTGCCGGTGCGGAACGCCCGCCGTGCCGGTCGCATGCTGCTCGTGGAACCGGATGCGGCCGCGCGCGCAGCGCTCAGCGCGAATGGCTATTTGGATGCGCGCGGGCTTGCTGCGTTGCGCATCGAATTCGCAGATCGTCTCTGTCACCGCGAGTCGGCCCGCTACGTGGCGCCCTACGAACATGTGTTCCGGCGCCGTTGGCAGACCAGAAGCGGGTGGCGCTTCCCGGCGCCGGAGCCGGGTGGTAGCGCGGACGTGGAGCGCTGCTATGCGCTTCTTGGGTTTTCGACCGAAGAGTTGCCGTTCTGCGCGGAGCACATGGGCGATCAGCCCGCGGCCGATCACCTGGGTGCGATGCTTTACTTCGCCGCGAGGTGCCTGGAATCAGGGGGTACGGGTAACGGCATCCCGCCGCTGCTGGTGGAATTCACGCAGGCGCATTTGGGGATCTGGGTGGAGGAATTCTGCCTGCTGCTCATTCGCAGCGGTGCCGGCGCATATCTGCACGCGGTAGCCGATGCGGTGTTCGAAGCGGTCGAACGGATCCGCTGCCTATGCACGGGCAGCGAGCGCGCCGAAGTTGGCTGAAAGCGCGCGCCGCACCGTAGACCTAGGCGGTGGCGAACCGGCTGTCCGGAAGGTCCTCAGGTGCAAATCCCGCCAATTCACGCAGCCGGCTAAGACTCAGGATCTGCACGCGGCCCTGGCGGGTGCGGATGACACGTTCGCGCCGCAACCCGGCCATGACCCGGCTCACGGTTTCCTCCCGCAAGCCTAGCATCTCGGCGATCTCCCGCCGCTTCAAGGGTAGCGGCAGTTCCCGCTCCCAGGTACGCCCCGGCGGCACCAGCGAAAGGACAAACGAGGCGACCCGCTCCGGGGCGGTCCGGAGTCCCAGGTCCATGATGAGCGCCTTGGAGCGCTCGAGTTCCGCGTTGAGCACGCGCAATACATCCATGGTTACCTTGGGGTTGCCGGTCAGGATCCGGGTCATGTCGGCGCGCCGCACGCCGCATACCCGCACGGGGGTGAGGGCCTGGGCGCTGTATGGGTAGGCCTCCTGGCTGAAGCCCTCGAAACCGAGCAGGTTACCCTCCACACCAATCCCCAGCACCTGCTCCCGCCCGTCGGGCAAGGCGGCCGCAAATTTCACGTAGCCGCTCTTGAGGACATAGAGGTGACGACTCGGTCCGCCCTGGTGGAAGACAAACTCACCGGGCGCGCGTGTTTCCCGCAGGATCAGACCCCGGACCGAGCAGACTTGTTCTTCGGCGACCCCGGAAAAGAGCCGTGCCTCGCAGAGCAGGCAGTCGACAACTGCGCATTCGCATGGCGTCATCCCGCTGCGCCTTCTGGAGAGGAATCCGACCACGTGTCGCTGTCGCACGGGGTACCACCTATGCATGGTACCGGGGTGGGCACAGCGGAAAATGACGCAGATCAATAACAGCGGGTATTTGACGGACCGGGTCGAGGGCGCGTGCCCCGGTCGGGCGCCTTCCAAGTCCCGTAGCCGGCCCGTTAGGTGTAACAAAACATATATATTCTAATGGGTTATTGCGTCCCAACTACCCGCCCCGATCCCAACCGGAGCCGGGTAGGGGCCCGCGGCCACCCAGGGATGGTGTTTTGTGCGCTCACCAGGTGACCCAGGAGTTCAGGTACCGCCAGTTGTTGTCCAACGCGCTGGGCCCGGCGCCGTTGTAGATGCTACCCGCCCCGTTGAAGTTTGTTTAGGCGCCGTACTGGAGCAAGGACTTGGTGTTGTCCCCCGGCAGGTAGTCCAATTCCGTGATGCAGCCGGCGCTGCCTGGGTTCCCGCTCGCGCGGTTGTCGACGGCCCCGGGAGTGGTCGCATAGAACGCCGCATCGGTGCCTCCCCAAGTATTGAAGTACCCGAGCGAGACCTGCGCGTGGTGGCCGAACGCGCAGTCCCCATCGACACGTACCTGTTGCAGCGCATTGGCATGTGACTAGAGTGCGATAACCACTGGCGGTGGGTATTGACCCAGCGCAAACAACAATCCGTACTGCGGCACCCATCAGCCGGCCGGCTGTCCACAGCGCACACCATCCCTGCCACTGTTCGTGGCACCGGACGGTGGGGAGATAAATCTGCCACAGTTTCTTCATGAAAGCGTTTGGGCCACAACCGCAGATCAAATTGGTTCAATCGTGCGATCTGCCCCTCTCTCCGACCCACCATCCACCGAAAGACACCCCCATGTAGATCTTGCCGAAGCGCCATGGTGGTGGTCGTTTGACCGTCCGAGTTCCACGGCTCTATGATGAAACGATCATCCCTGAGGTAGACAATGGATAACGACGTAGATGCAGGGCGACCAGACAACACGAACGCCGTGTTCTCGGTTGTCTTGGCGACGTATAATTCGAGCCGTTATTTGCGGGAGCAACTCGACAGCATCCTTGTGCAGACGCATGCCCCAGCGGAAATCGTCGTCAGCGACGATGGCTCCACGGACGATACGCTCGATATCTTGGGAGAGTACGCACGGCGGGATTCGCGGATCGTGGTGGTCCGGAACCCCGCGGAGGGACGTCGATCCAACCGGATCAACGGGAACTTTGAGAATGCGGTGCGCCGATGCACCGGAAGCTGGGTGGCATTCTCTGACCACGACGACATCTGGCTCCCCGAGAAGCTGGAAGTTCTATATGCGAACCGCCATGACATGGCGCTTATTTACGGCAGGAGCGATCTGGTAGATGCCGCCGGTCGGTCGATGGGCGCCACGTTTGAGAAGTATCTCGGTTTTCCGGAATATTTTTCCGGGCCGGTTCCGCCCTACGTGTTGCTGGATACGAATACCGTATCTGGCCACGCGCTGATCGTCCGGCGGACCCTCGTCGAGGCCGCGCTGCCGTTCCCGGATGGGATCACCTATGACCATTGGCTTGCGCTCCTTGCGCGGTGCAAGGGCGGGATTCGGTTTGTCGATGAGCCGGTGGTGCTACACCGCATCCATACCGAAAACAGCGTGCACTATGTCAGACCACGGGGCCGTAGGCCCCGGCCGAACCTTAGAAAGCGGTGGCGATACTGCGAAGCGATCGCCCGGAAGGCGGAGGTTTTGCGCCGCCTGCAGGCATTCGAGGCGGACTTGGAACCAGTGGACCGGGCGTTTCTCGGAGAGTATCTGGAGCATGTGCGCAGCGCGCCCGCGCGCTATTTTGACCTACGCTACCTCATGGCGGCCTTTCCGATGCGTCGACGCCTCTATTCAAAAAAGGCCGCGTGGCGGCTTTTCAACGAGTGCATCGGGGGACGTTGTTACTGGTCCTGAATATCCTGTTCGAGCAGGCGCGCCGAACGTGCTCCCCTGCATAACTCGCCGGCGCGAATTCGCTATGCTGCGCTGCTTGAGCGGGTCCTTTGCGGGCGCGCGGCATCCCCAGGTTGTGCCCCAACGACCCGGAAACCGCTGTGTTCCGCCCGCGTCTCTACCACGCATGAGCGTCGAGACTGCGTAACCCTGTGGCCCGGTCTTCCGGCTGATGGGCCCTGCAATTACGACCCGGCCTATTTGCGCTGACCGCGGTTCCTGATGGACGTCAGATGGAAGGCGCCACCGGCGATCGCAATCCCCAGACTTCTAAGCCAATTTAAAACATCCCCGGAATCGGCGGGCGGCGATTGATGTGCATCAATGACCGTCCGGGAGCTGAACCGGTATACATACCCCCTATCAACCACCGATCTTGGTATATCCGGCGACCCACGGGCGCTGATTTGTCGAATAGGCCGCTCGAAATGCATGGTTTTGCAAGGTACACCGCGCCGACGGTGAGCGGCGAACCCGGAATCGTGCATGGCAGGCACCGCGCGCGTATCACGGCGGAACACGCGCGAGGTTTCCATGCTGTGCATGGACGCAATGAGGTGGCTTGGTGACACTTGCTGAGGTTGTACATACGTTTGGCGGATATATGCAGAGCCGCCATGGGCAGCGCGTGCATAAGATCGCCATCGATGCAGGGTTTACCTGTCCAAATCGGGATGGGACCAAAGATACCGGCGGCTGCACATTTTGCAACAACAGTTCCTTCAGTCCGAACGGCCGTAATCCGGAGTCGGCAGCAAAGCAGATCGACGCCGGCCGTCGCGTCATTGGCAAGCGAACTGGCGCGCGGCGCTTCCTTGCCTACTTTCAGGCGTACACGAACACCTATGATACGCCAGAGCGCCTACGTGCACTATATGATGAGGCGCTCGCGCAGGAAGGTGTCGTTGGCTTGTCGATAGGGACGCGCCCGGATTGCGTACCCGCCCCGGTTCTTGATCTACTGGCCGGCTATCGCGACCGGGGTTATCAGGTGTGGTTGGAATTGGGTCTGCAATCGAGTTTCGATCGATCCTTGGAGCGTGTGCGTCGCGGTCACGGTTTCGCGGAATACCAAGAGGCGGTACACGCGGCACATGCGCGCGGATTGCCTGTATGCACGCATCTGATCATTGGCATGCCCGGCGAATGCGCCCGGCATGTGCGTACCAGCCTGGAGCGGGTTCTGGAGCAAGGCGTGGAGGGGCTCAAGCTTCATCCGTTGCACGTCGTAAAGGGAACACAGCTCGCCAACAGCTGGAGGCGTGGAGAGTATCAACCGTGGACGCTGGAACGCTACATCAAGGTCGTCGCGGATCTCATCGAGCGTACCCCGGACGAAGTGGTCTACCATCGGGTGACTGGGACCGCCTCAGCCAAACTGTTGCTTGCGCCGCTGTGGTGCCAGTACAAATGGCGGGTACTCAACGGCATTGAGGCGGAGCTACGCCAGCGGGGCTCCTGTCAGGGCACCCGCCGGACCGAACGGTCGTGCCAGCACTAACACCCCGGATGGAACTCGTGTGCCCGGCGGGAAGTCTGCCGGCGCTGCGTGCCGCCGTCGATCACGGTGCCGACTGCGTGTATATGGGGTTCCGGGATGCCACCAACGCCCGCAACTTTCCGGGGCTGAACTTCGACATCAAGAGCGCGAGGCTGGGCCTGGAGTACGCGCATGACGCGAACGTCCGGGTATTTTTGGCGTTAAACACATACCCACAACCGGCGCACTGGGGGACTTGGACGGGCGCGGTGGATGCCGCTTCCGACCTTGGCTTTGATGCTGCGATTATCGCCGACTTGGGGCTCATGCACTACGCCACCCAACGCCATCCGAACCTCCGCCTGCACCTATCAGTCCAAGGCTCGGCCACCAATCACCTCGCTATCGAGTTCTATCGGCGCCGGTTCAATATCCGTCGGGTTGTGCTGCCACGCGTCCTGTCACTGCCGCAAGTCCGACGGGTGATAGCCCACACCCCGGTACCGGTGGAGGTCTTCGGTTTTGGTAGCCTGTGCGTTATGGTCGAAGGCCGCTGTGCGTTGTCGTCCTACGTTACCGGAGAGTCGCCCAATACTTGTGGCGTCTGTTCGCCGGCCAAGGCAGTTAGGTGGGAGGAAACCCCCACCTCCCGGCGGTCGCGACTCAACGGAATACTGATCGATGAGTATGCGATCGGGGAACGCGCCGGTTATCCCACATTGTGCAAGGGACGCTTTGAAGTGGGTGGCGAGGTGCTTTATGCGCTGGAGGAGCCTACGAGCCTTAACGTCCTTGAGATCCTGCCGGAATTGTTGCGCGCCGGCGTGGCGGCGATCAAGGTCGAGGGTCGCCAGCGTAGTCCTGCGTATGTCGCACAGGTGACGCGTGTATTTCGCCAGGCCCTGGATGCCTGCCACGCAAATCCAGAAGGCTTTACGATCCGACCGGACTGGGTGCAGCAGCTCGACAATGTCGCCGAGGGGCAGACCCATACGCTCGGCGCCTACCATCGGCCCTGGCAGTGAACGATGCATCGGATATGTGGGATGAATGGTTGCGCGCGCATCGGATCAAGCAATCGGAACCGGAATATTCCTTCATGCAAAGGCCACTTTCTGACGGTTGAGGCTAGCGGACATTTCCGCACTCATCGGACAGCGCGGCGCCGGCCTGAACTGGAAAGATATTTATGAGGTTATCACTCGGACCCCTGTTGTACTTCTGGCCGCGTCAGCGGACTTATGACTTCTACGCATCGGCGGCCACGTGGCCGATCGACGTCGTGTATCTTGGGGAGACGGTTTGTTCGAAGCGCCGCGAAATGCGCTTGACCGATTGGTTGCAGATCGCGGAACTGCTGGAAAGCGCCGGAAAACAGGTGGTGCTGTCCACGCTGGCGCTAGTGGAGGCGGAATCCGAGCTGCTTGCCATGGGCCGTATCGCAACCAACGGGCGTTACTGGGTCGAGGCCAACGACATGGCGGCCGTGACCTTGCTCGGCGACAATCGCGAATTTGTCGCAGGTCCGCATCTCAACACGTACAACGCCGAGACTTTGAGTTTGTTGTCCGAGTGCGGTGCGCGTCGTTGGGTGATGCCGGTGGAAATTTCGCGTAACAGCCTTCAGGACCTGCAGTCAAAACGGCCCGCTGGAATGGAGACCGAAGTATTTGCCTATGGACGGCTGCCGCTCGCCTTCTCAGCGCGTTGCTTCACGGCACGGGCGCACAACCAAGCCAAGGACGACTGCCAATTGCGTTGCCGGGATTTCGAGGCGGGGATGGAGCTCAATACGCGCGATGGCAGCAGCCTGTTTGCGCTCAACGGCATCCAGGTGCAGTCGGCGAAGATCTACGATTTGTCGGAGGCAATCCGGGATTTCCGGAGCTTGGGCGTGGATATTCTGCGCCTGTCGCCGCAGACGCAAGACATGGGTGCAGTGGTCGAGAGGTTCCGGCGTACCTTGGATGCGCCATCAGAATCCCTGCTGCCGGCGCTCGAAGTCGGAACGACGGCCGCGGCGCGGCAATGCAACGGATACTGGTACGGGTTTCCGGGGATGGATTGGCGGGAGAGATTGGAGGAGGGTGGTGATGCACTGTTATGTGAGGTATGACGGCCTGGGCTCCGGCGCCCATCAGGTGGACCGCGACGCGGCTGGCTTGATGGCGTGCAAGGCTGATAGTGCCGCGGCGTTGCGCTTTTACCGAACGACGCCAACGGTTTCCATCGGAGCGTTTGATACGCCGGCGTTGGCCGCGCGGCAGGGCTACTGTGTGGCCCACGGCATTCCCGTCGTGCGGCGGCTGACGGGCGGCGGCGCCGTTTACGTGGATCCTGGCCAACTCGGTTGGACGCTCGTTACGCGCTTAGGAAGCGCGCTTCCGGCGCGTGGCATTTCCGAATTGATGGAATACTTTACCACGGCGGTGACGCAGGCCTTGCAGAACCTCAAGGTACCGGCCTACTACCGGTATCCCAATGACATCGAGGTGGTAGGCCGCAAGCTGGCAAGTTGTTTTATCGCCATACGTGGGGATATGTTGATCTATCAGGGCACCGTGCTGCTCGCAGTTGACACTGAAGTGATGCTGCGCTCCCTGCTTACGCCCACGGAAAAACTCACCGTCGATGGAATTCGTAGCGCACGCGACCGCCTGATCGCGTTGAACGAGATTGACGGCAGCCTAGGTTCGTCCGGCGCGCTTCCGAAGGCCATTGCGCGGGCGCTTGCGCGTGCCATTCACCACAGGCCCGTACCGTGCCCAGACCCAAACCGATGGGGCGGACGCATCAGCGTGACAAATACCGAACGGCATTTTTCCCCGCGTTGGGAAACCGACGGTGGGGCCCTGCGCGCCTGGATACGAACGAAGGGCGGCGTTGTGCATGCGGCGCTGGTGGTCGATTCGGCGCGAAAACGTATTCGCAGCGCGCGCTTTGCGGGCGTGGTCCATTTGCGTGGGGTGAACGGGCTTGCGCGCCTGAGCGCAGCCCTGCAGGGAACGCATATTTTGGACGTCGATGCTGAAGTGCGCAGATTCTTCGAGGCGGCAGATTGGGATGCGATCGGCGTAGGGTTGGAGGATGTATTGCGGCTACTGCGTCTTGCGGTGGAACGCGTCGCGCAGCAGCGCAAATTCGGGCTTAATGTGGTGCAGGCGAACACGCTCATGGTGCACCCATCGGGCACCCACACGGCTGCGGATAAGATCATTCAGGATGCCAGCGTAATGCTGGTCCCGTATTGCGCAAAGCCGCCACGCTGCAAGTGGCGTAACGACGACGGTTGTACGGAATGTGGTGGCTGCGAGGTAGGCGACGCCTATCGGCTGGCGCGCAAACGTGGAATGCGGGTGGTATCTATCAACAACTTCGAACATCTGGGGGAGGTTCTGAAATCCATGCGGGAGTCTGGGGTCCACGCCTATGTCGGCATGTGTTGCTCGCATTTCTACCAAAAGCGCCAACGTGCCTTCGATGAGGCCGGAATCGCGGCTGTTCTTATGGATATCAGTGGTTCAAATTGCTATGAACTCCAGCAGGAGGATGCCGCGTATGCGGGGGCCTTCATGGCGAAGTCGCGATTGAACGTTGAAGTTATGGAGAAGGTGGTACGGAACGTCAATGCCCCCACAGACGTGTCGCGGCGTTGCGTTTAGGAGATATTTAGCGGTCTTCGGGGATGCGCTATTTGGTCGTATTTCGAGTGCGGCGGCTGGTAACGTTTGAGAAAAGCAGCGTTTGGGCGACGTCAACCACCCACGGGCCCACAACGGAGACAAAGTGGGCGCGCGGATCGAACTCAATCGCATCGATGACATTCTTGACGTGCAAGCCGATTTCAGTATCTCCTTCTAATGCCAAGCGTCGACTGAAGAACAAGCTATCGGGGTCCTCGGAACGAGTGGCCAAGAGCAAAAAGTCGTTGAGTTTTCCGCGAATGCGGACTTGCCATTCACGGGTGCCGGCGCTTGCGCGCCGCGCACGTTCCAAGCGGCCGCCACGTATTTCGAACAATAGTTCGTTACCCGTGTCGACGATAGACAGGCACAGTCGTACCCCATCGATTTCGGCGATCCGCTCGGCGCCGGTCTGACCGCGCATCAGGTGATTGAACAGACGTGTGGCGATCTCGGCGTGCCAGGCGTCCGGGAGCACGCGTAGGCCAAGCTTAACGGGGAGCAGTGGTATGTTGATCATGGCCATGCTCGTGATGCCGCGTGATTAGTGGTAGCGTGAGACCGACATTCGGCCGACACGAAAGCGAAATGACCCGCCAGCTTGCGGTGTGCTCTTCAATGCTTTTTGATCACAGTGGGTGCAGCGGAATGGGTAGACGCGATTAGAACCTACCTCAAAATGCGTCTCGGTCGCCCATGCGGCGTTGTGGACCCTGCTGCGGTGCTCATTTAGTTGGGTGTAAACTGCGCTCCTTGTAGGGGCCGCGCCTTGCCTGAACGCCCGATCTGCGATTTTGCGATGGGGTCTAGGCACCTAGGGCGCGCTGGTGCGTGATAGGTTGGATCCAGCCGTTTGATCTTTGGCGCGACACCTGTGTACCAGTCGGCAATGCGAGTACATCACCCGCGGGACTAAGCGTACGCGCGAGCTAGGCGGCGCGGCTTGATCGGGGTCAAACTAGTGCTATTCAGTGAACGCTGCGCGTGCTAAATATATTTATATACAATGGGTTGTTGATCATGGGTGGCATGGCGGCCGGCCAATTTTCCGGCTGGCCGCAGGGGACAGTGGCTTTCATCATGGCCGGAATCCCCTATTGCGGCATGTGCGGTCCGGGATATTCCGATACGGGGCCGCCATTCAGTGGGTGCAAGGAGAGGGCGGGAAGCAGGGCGCCTGACCCACGTCAGAGTTGCTCTACCCCATCGAAAAACTCCACAACCCCCGTCTCCAGTGAATATTCCGCGCCGACCACCATGAGCCCGTCGCTGCGGGTCAGCTGTTCCAGTACGTCGGATCCGTAGCGCAAATGGCTTACCGATACGCCAACGTTGGCCCGTACCGCGTGGCGCACGAGCGCATCCGGGTCGTGCCGGAGTTCGGTCCTGAGCAACCCTTCGACTGAGGGCCGCACCCGGTCCACGATCGAGCGCAGGTTCCGCGACTGGTTTCCTTCTGGCCGTTGGAGTTCCTCGATGGTCGCGAGGATGGCACCGCATTGCGAATGTCCTAGGACCACGACGAGGCGGGTACCGAACCGGGACGCTGCGAACTCGACACTTCCCACCTGTGAGGGTGCGACGATATTTCCGGCGACGCGAATGACAAACAGATCGCCCAGACCTTGATCGAACACGATCTCGGCCGGTACCCGGGAATCGGAACAACCCAGTACGATTGCGAAGGGGTGGTGGTTGCTCGCCAATTCCACCGGGCGGGAATGGCTGGGTAATGCCCCGCCACTCTGTGCGCTGGAGACGAAGCGCCGGTTACCCTCCTGAAGACGTTCAAGTGCTTCTCGTGCAGATATCATCAGTGCGTCCAATGTCGGTCCAGAAGACAGGCGGGGTTGTTAGCCGCCCAACGGTCATGGGTCATGGGTCATGGCCCGGTCCGTATCTCAGGAGAGCGTCGGCACAGCGTCGGGCCCGTTTCGTATTCCCGCGGCCGATAACGGGCGTCGGGCGAGACCCGCTGGTCTCCAGTCCCCTCGTGGGTCCGCCTGGCCGGCCCGCGGGTGGCGATCCCGGGCACCCGGAGGTTCCCTGAGCACGTGGGAAACCAAAGCCGCGGCCACACCACCGGCCAGATACCGTTGCCGAGGCAGGCCTGGTCGAGGGCTTATGGCCGGTTGCGCGGTGATCCATCCCAGCCCGTCACGTGCGTTTCTGTCCGGCGGAAACACCGGAAAGCAGACCTTGCGGATGATACCATTGTTCATTGGCAGCCCTCCAGTAAGGCGTCGCGTTGGCGATAGTCTGTCCGCAAGCGGGGAAACGACGAGAGCGTTGCGGACGAGTTCCCGCCTGGCGGTGGGCGAACCGCTCATTGCCTTCTCGCCAAGTCCGATAACAAAGCTACGCGCAGACCCACTGTATGGCTTCAGTGATGTCACGGTTGTGAAATATGCGTACACGCCCTGGGATCGCGAGGCCAAAGACCCGGATGGCGATCCGGACCCACTCGACGTCCGAGATGACTGCGATTCTCTCCCAGCCGGTAAGGTGTTTCAGGCCAAGCTTCGCATCATCCTAGACGGCGGCGGCCTTAAATCCGGAAAATTCGTCTCCGAGGTGGTATAGGAGCCGGACCCGATCGTAGCGGGGAAATAGCGCCTCCACCGGCCGGAATGATGGCGGATTCGTAGTCTTGCGCGGTCACCGTACCTTTGGCGGTGAACCCGAGCACGTTGTCCGGTAGATCGGGGATCGTATCGATCATCTCGGGGTTCCTGCATGTGGGTTGTCGTTCACCCGCTCCACGGACGGTTTAGCGGAGCGTGTGCCGCGCCTGCAAGAGTCTGTAGTGCAGCAATGAGTTCATTGTGCCGTGGCGTCGGCGCCGTGCTCGGACAATTGGGCTCCGAACCACCGATGAATCGCGGTCACCAGACGTAAATCGCTTGCCTCAAAAGTGATCTCAGCGCCTGAAGGGAGGGCCGTATACGAGATCTTGATGCGCGAGCCGGCGGATTCGAGCACCTTCAGTCCAGGCATGTCTGCGCCATGCAGGGCTGCGGGATCCGAATAGTCGCCGCGCCGGAATCGCTCGGCCTCGTATTTCAAATGTCGTTGGATCAGCCGAATCCGGTCTTTCGCGTTTGGATCCTTGGCGATCACCCGTTGCACCCCTCCGGATTCGGTCATCCGGAAGATATGCATCGTCTTCGAGAGTTCGAAGGGCATCACGCGATGCCCCATCTGATGCGTGCGTTCTTGCGAGGTGTCCGCAAACGTCGTGGTACCCACCAGCAAGAACGCAAGGGTGGTCACATGCGCCGCACGGAAGATCCTTCGGGTACAGGCGGATGGACACAAACGCGATGATCCCATCATTTTTATTCCTCCCGGAATGCGAGCCGCGATAGTGACCCCGCATACTTGACCGATCGGCGGCGGGTCGCCTGGGCGATCATGCCGCCACGCCAAACAAGCTGCCGACCAGCGCGGTCAACCCCATGGCGAGTGTCCCCCAGAAGGTAACCCGGATGGCACCGATGGCCACGGACGCGCCTCCCGCGCGTGCGGCAAGACCGCCTAGAACAGCCAAAAATATCAGCGACAACCCCGCGACTACGGGTATCAACTGCCGGTCCGGCGCAAACAATACCGTTAACAATGGCAGCGCCGCGCCTATCGTGAATGTGGCGGCTGAGGAAAACGCCGCCTGAATCGGCCGCGCCCTGGCCCGATCAAATATGCCGAGTTCGTCCCTGGCATGCGCGCCCAACGCATCGTGGGCCATCAGCTGTCTCGCGACCTGTTTTGCCAGATCTGATTCGAGCCCTCGCTCCTCATAAATCTGAGCCAGCTCCCGGTGCTCAAATGCGGAGTCCTCATCCAAGTGGCGTTTCTCGAGTTCTAGATCCGCCTTTTCTGTGTCTGCCTGCGAACTAACCGATACATACTCACCGGCGGCCATGGACATTGCGCCCGCGACGAGCCCGGCCACGCCGACGAGAAGAATTGCCTCGTGCCGGGTGTGCGCGGCTGCAACACCAATAATCAAGCTGGACGTAGAAACGATGCCATCGTTGGCACCCAACACTGCCGCGCGCAGCCAGCCGATACGGTGTGACCTATGCGCCTCATTGTCACTCATGAAATCCCCCGAAGCAGCCCTAGTAGTTCGTGCCCGTAGCAAGTACCAGCGAACCGTCCACTCCGCGAGGCTATAGCTTGCCCGCGGGCTCGTAAGGAGGTTCCGTTCGTAGCATAGAGCGGTTTCCCGAGCCGGACAACTGCGACGCCCGCGGGTTCGCCTACCTCATTGTTCGAATATCAGCGTGTCCGGCTGCGCCCCCAGGCGGCGCAGGGTTTGCATGACTGCATCGTTGAACGGCGGTGGGCCGCACACGTAGAACCGCTGACTCCAGTCCGTGACGCAGCGCCGCAGCAGCGTTTCGTCCACACGACCGGCGATGAAGTGACCGCCGGCCTCGCGATCGGTTACGAACGTTGCGCGTTCCCCGAAAGCGGCACGCAACTCTTTCTCACAGATGACGTCGCTGGGACTCTTATTGGAAAAGATCAGACCGTGGCCGTCCAGCCGTCCTTCCGCGCGCAACTGGCGCATAATCGCGAGGAAGGGCGTGATGCCGGCGCCGCCGGCGATGAACACACCGCGGCCCTGATAGCGGATCGTGCCCCAAGGGTCGGAAATCGTTAACCCTGCACCTGGATTCAGGGCGGCCAGTGCACGCGTCACGCCCGCGTGTTCTTCATAAATCTTGATGGTGAACTCCAGGACCTTGTCCTGTGCCACCGAGGTTGGGGTGAACGGCCGCGTCTGTTGGCGCCAGCGCTCGTGGTCGATAGCGAGATCGAGCCCCTGGCCGGGTTCGAAGGCGAACCCTTCAGGCCGTGCGACGATAAAACGCAGCACGTCGTGGGTCACGAACTGTTTCATCAGCAGGGTGGTTTTGTGAGTCATCGGCCTATCCTCCTTGGCTTGAGCGACTTCGATCCCAACGACTGCGCTGCCGGCACGCACGTGTACGCGGGCCCATCGTGGTTAGTGCAAGAGCGCAGTGTGGCCTTGCAGAAAAAAGATGACATCTCAATGGTGGCTAAACGTCGCACTCCTCGCGAATCATAGGCTCATAAGCATACACGGCGCTATTTTCCGGCATTAGGGCGCCCTCCTGCCGCCTGCCGGGATCTGTCAGTGTTAAACCGGCCGTGCGATGATCGGGTCAACCACATCTTCTAGGCGGGCGCAGCCTGTCAGCGGCCCGGAGCTGGGTGGCGCACTACGGATCGACCCCCATTGACCATCAACAGTTACGGATAGTCTTGGCGCGTGGGGCGAACCATGATGTCGCTTATATGCACATGGGGCGGCTGGGTCACTATGAAATGTATCGCGTTTGCCACGTCATCTCCCACCAGCAGTGGTCCAAATTTATCCTCAAAACTCTGCACCATTTCGTCAGTATAGCCCGCGCCCGCCTGAAATCCGCTCAGCACGATGCCAGGCTCAACCAGCGAAACGCGCACCCCTTTAGTGCCAACCTCGCGTCGTAGGCCTTCGGCCAGTGCATGTACTGCAAACTTGGATGCCCCATATACTGCGCTGAACGGCGATATGTGCCGTCCAACTACCGACCCGATAATGACGATATCGGCTGCGGAATTCGGATAGGTGTTTTGTTGTGCCGCGACCATTTTTTGTGCGGCTTTTTGCAGCAGAGCGAGGGTGCCAGTCACATTTATTTTTAGCAGATTCTCGAATCCCGATAGATCGGCGTCCTTGACGGATCCACCGAGACCTGAACCTGCATTGGCAACAACGATATCAGCTGTTTTTCCAAAATGATCGCCGGCTGAGACAAACAGTTTATCGAGCACAGCGCCATCGCTGGCGTCGCCGGCAACACCACGAAACGCGGTGCCGAACTCCTTTTCGAGCGCAGATAGTCTGATGGCATTACGCCCATTTCCCACTACCCCGAAGCCAGAGGCAATGAACTTTCTGGCGGTGGCCTCGCCAATACCGGATGTGGCACCGGTTACAATCGCAATGCGTGCGTATTTGTCAGGCATGGTCGTCCCTCTTTGTGCTGGAAAATATTGGGGTAGATTTATTCGCCCGCTTCCGAGGACGATGCCGGATGGTTGTGGCGGCGCCAAACGCCGTGATACCGATATGTTGCAAGCGCAACCTTGGTGCCCCGTAGTATGGCCAGGCATTCGGGAATTTTATCGGGTTCCCTTGCCGCGGGCAGCATGGTTTTGGGGCATGGGAAAGCAGATCTGTTCCGGATTTCGGACGTTACGCCCGGCGTAATTATCAAGTGCAGGCAGGGTCGTGACGGTGAAGTTGATGTCGCCGGGTGCACCGTTGTTGTCAATGGTAACCAAGGGTAATTCGTGCCATCGGTGAACGGCGCAGAATCGATGTTGGTTTGGTTGAGATAGTACAACACCGACACCACCGCTGCCGGCAGGGAGGTCAAGCCGAGCGCCAGTATCGCGACGCCGATCAGCCCGGATTTCACCGCACCGAATCTTTCGGCCATTTAAAAAATGTGCTGTAAAAACAATTAGCTATAATTATAAAATCACTGGTGTCACACACATGACCTGGGTTGGAAGATAGAGACCGGAGGCGATTGTGCCCAGAAGGCGTTTGGTTGAACGGAATGAGTGTCCTGCTTGCGGAGCGGTGGCCTGCCGCCGCTCACGGCCAGGGCCGGCCATACAATTTTCCACAAATCGGTCATTTTGATTAAACATTAGCCTACAAAATTCTACGCGAGTTCCTATAAGCCCGTGGCGGAGATTTGTAAAAAATGCCGACAAGACGTGCTATGCCACCCCGCACCGTAAAAAACGTAACAGTAATACAATAACTTATGCTGAGCGGTGCGGATCATGCTGAATCGGTGTGTCCGAGCAGCTTCGGGTAGGCAGGGCTGTGCATGCCCCACCGGTACAGTGCTCCAACCCACTTGATTTGTCGGAAATTAGTTTGTTCGCGTGAAACGGGGCGCATGTAAAAAATACCGACAGACTGCGGCCAGGCGATGGGGGAACGATTAATCTGTTGGAGTCAAATCTTTGGCTAAGAGCCCCGGAGCCCCTAAGCTAGGCCCGCGTGCCAGGATAGGTCAACCAGCGACAGGGGGAATGGCGCTTACTGAAAGCTCAGGGCGTTCAAGCCACCCACCCAAACCGTGTTGAGTTCAGCCACGGGCACCTCGTATCTTGGTAGGCGGGTTTTGCGGCCATTGCGCCGTTCCTTGTAGCCTGGGAGCCAAACGTGGAAGCCGTTCCGAACCGGGTTGAGTTCAGCCATGGAGCGCACGCGGACCTCGTGCCTTGGTCCATGGGGTCCGTCCAAGACGCCGCTCGTGGGGAATCGGCCGGCACTTTGCCGGATCTCCGCTATGCCGACCAAACTATACGATCAGGCGCGCAACACGCCTATCAGTATGGATCGCATGGGCCGGGAGGTAACCGGTCACACTAGGCCGTTCTTTAAAATTCCGCGAGGTGGCGTAATCTCATCGCGCGATGGACCAGCAGCGAGGAGACACAACGATGAGAACGG